>JAZFRV010000368.1:0-3481 GCA_036445875.1 Anaerolineales bacterium | reverse complement strand
CAGCGGAGGTACGCTGGAATCTTGATACATAAGCCTCCCATTCCGAATGGCGCGGTTTGGATGCGAGATCGGTCATGGCCTTTTCATGGTTAAAATCCGGAACCGTATCCATGATCATAAAAAGTCTTGTTCCAACCAGATAAATCTCCATATCCAATATCCCCACTTCAAGCATTCCCCTGGTGATCTCCGGCCATACAACTCCCCTGGCATGTGCTTTTATGTATTCCTCTATGAGCTGGGGATCATCCTGCAGGGTTAGTGTTTTACAGAAACGTTTGTACTGGGCATAGTTTCTTTTCGACAGGTATTCCATATTCCAGGATAAATTAATGTGTAATATTAATACATTGGACCGTAAACCTTACATGCCCTGTAGTCAGATCCTTCTGCATCCATACCATAAGCGTCCCAGGCACTGGGCCTGAATATTTCCTCCTCGGCCACATTGTGCATACAAACGGGAATCCTCAGCATGGAAGCAAGGCTGATCAGGTCGGCCCCAATATGTCCATAAGTAAATGCCCCATGATTAGCACCCCAGTTTGCCATAACAGAATAAACATCCCGGTAGGCTCCTTTCCCGGTAAGCCTGGGAACAAACCAGGTTGTAGGCCATGTTGGATTGGTTCTCTCATCCAGGATGTTGTGCACATTATCAGGCAATTCAATGGTATGTCCTTCTGCGATCTGCAATACCGGTCCAAGCCCTTTAATAATATTGATACGGCTGAGTGTGATCGGCATCTGCCCTACGGTCTTAAAGGTAGATGAAAATCCGCCCCCTCTGAAATATTCCGTAATTGCAGGACCCCATGTAGTATTTTCAAGACAGCGGCTGACGTCCTCCGTCTCTATTTCCCACCAGGGCTTCATGACAGGTCCGCTATCAACGGTTTGCTGCCCGCATCCATCCAGGGCAGATGAGCCGGAATTGATCAAGTGGATGAAGCCGTTTTCTGCGTTGCCTTTGAGGGTATGTCCTGTTACACGTTTGACCGCCTCGGGACTCCAGAAAGTCCTTACATCAGAAAATACTTGAGCTGCACCTGTCAGCAAATGTCCAAACAACATAACGACTCCATTCAGACTGTCGTTTTCAGTGGCCAGAATATGGGGCTGCCGTATCCCATTCCAGTCAAATGAGGAACATAGGATGGCTTCCATAAAGTCCCCGTTTGGGAAGTGATCGGTCCAATGCCGCTGGCCCTGGAATCCCCCAACAATAGCATTATGACCCAGTGCCTCTTCACCAAATCCTATTTCGCCCAGCCTGTCATTTCCCACCATCAGGTCACGTGCAATAAGGGACATTTTGACAACGAATTCCCATTCATGATCTTTTTGCTCACGATTTTTCTGTTGGTCCTTCGGATTGTAATCCTTGCCTTCCTTACAATTCTTTTTCACCCAGGCGAGCGCTGTCTTAAATTCTTCCGTGTCATAGATATTCTCATTGACCCTACGGGTAAACTCGGTCATATCCACAAACTCACATCTCATTCCCAGGTATTCCTCGAAGAAATTGGTGTCAACGATTGAGCCCGCAATGCCCATTGAAACTGCACCCATTGACAGATAGGATTTTCCTCTCATAGTTGCTACTGCCAAACCGGCTTTTACAAACCTTAGCAGTTTTTCCTGTACATTCTCCGGTATGCTGGTATCATCTCCATCCTGAACATCTCTCCCATAAATTGAAAATGCGGGCAATCCCTTTTGATTATGACTTGCCAGCGCTGCGGCAAGATAGACAGCCCCTGGTCGCTCAGTTCCGTTAAATCCCCAGATCGCTTTGGGTAAATGCGGATCCATATCTATGGTTTCACTTCCATAACACCAGCACGACGTAACTGTTAAGGAAACCCCCACTCCTTCGGTCCTGAATTTCTCCGCACAGGTAGCAGCTTCAGCAACTCCTCCAATGCAGGTGTCTGCAATGACACATTCTACACTGCTGCCATCTGAATGCCTGAGGTTCTTCTCCAGGAATCGGCCAGCGGAACGTGCCATGTTCATCGTCTGTTCTTCAAGAGATTCCCTGACACCTGCACGTCGCCCGTCGATGGTAGGACGGATACCAATTTTTGGCTGATTGCCCTTTAGTCTATTCGTTTTCGAGGTCATGATTATTAGAATTGGTTTATTCAAAATTACGCGCGGAAAGTGATGTTTGAAATGCAGAAAATACATAGATTTGTGTAATATTCAAACATCACCCAGTTGAATGAAATTTAAAAAAAATCCTGAATCAGGCGACCCGTCAATAATACAGCAATCCTTCCAAAAGATGAGCATGAATGTACATTGTTGCAGGTATTGGTGGATAAAACAATGGCGCATCCGGCGCTTATCATATCCCTACTGGCGGCTGTACTGGAATAAAACACCGGGAGCCTATGTCTATTTCAAAGAAAAAGTACCCCTGGATCCGGACAAATTAATACTTATTCCACCTCATACAGCTTTTTCAACTAACATTGAAACAGACGGGGCAGTCACACAGGATGAATATTGCCTCGAGGGTGGATGGGTCCAAACTCCCCAAAAGGAATTGGAGGCCATGGATCATGGGCATATTATTCACTTTTTTACACATTTCAATCTGGGATACTCATTTGATAATATCTCTCCCGTCATCTATCACTTTCCTGCCGATCCAAATCTCCTTCATTCTATTGAAGAAATTACCGGTTTCATTAAACTGGGCAAAAAGAATTTCGGATTCAGTGAATCCATTAAGATTTATCAGCTGATAAGTTCAGTGATCAGCCTTGTACCCGTAGAAGATTGGGGAAGGTCAAGCATCAGTGCGGGTATTCTGGAGATAATGAATTACATCCAAAGACATCTCGAAGATCAAATCAATAATGAAACTCTTGCGAGGATTCTAAATATGGCTCCCAATTCATTTGCCAGACTTTTCAAACAGCAAACAGGATTTACTCCACAATCATATATAAGAAAAACACGCATTGAAAACGCCTGCAGGCTTCTGCATCATTCCGAAGCAAGTATAAGCAGTATCGCTGAAGAATGCGGATTCTCAGACAGATATTACTTCACAAGGGTTTTTTCAGAAGTAACAAAAGTATCGCCAGCCCTTTATCGGAAAAAGATGTACCTGGGAAGGATGTAAAAGTTGTCTTGGTGTAAAAACAAGATATACTCACATTTCATCCTGATTTAGATTGTATTGTGATATTGATACTCAGATTTGGTTTTGTCAATTTTAGAAAGACAAGCTTATTGCATAATAAAAAAGGATTTGCGTGCAAATTGCGTGCAAATCCTTTTTCAAAATCTCTGAAATCCAGTCGGGGTGAGTAGATTCGAACTATCGACCCCGCGCCCCCCAGAAGTATTCTATATATTAGAACGTGGAAAAATCTATTTACAAGCTTTTGACTGGCCTAATCAGCAATAATCCACAATAATTCGCTTTGTGGCGGATTATTATCGTGATTCGCATATAATCTGA
>JAZFRV010000367.1:0-2837 GCA_036445875.1 Anaerolineales bacterium | reverse complement strand
ATTTATCCCGTATTTGGCAGCGGGAAAGATATCATCGGAACGGTGACCTGCTGAGCATGCAATTGCAACAGCGATAGCTCCAATTTCCAAATTTCCAATTCGTTGAACGATAGCAACTTGTTTCACTTTTGGAAAATGCCTTTTTATTTCAACCGCGATTTGTTGAAGTTTTTGCTCTGCCATTGGAGCATAAGCCTCATAAACCAGGTGATCTGTGATCAGATTCTTCTCACCGAGGAGGGTGATGCCCCGGACAACACCCGTAAAAATACAAATCCCACCAATATTTGGTCTTGTTACCATAACAGTAAGTTGGTTCAGATCAATTGGTTCTTCAACGATAGAGAATAGTTTTGGTTTATTTCCGGAGGTCTTCATTCAGCCCTCATCAGCTAGATACTCACCAGATTGCCCGCCCCTTTTTTCAAGCAATCGCACACTTTCAATTCGCATGCCCCGGTCAACAGCTTTTGCCATATCATAAATTGTCAAAGCGGCCACAGAAACAGCGGTCAATGCTTCCATCTCTACCCCTGTTTTTGACTCAGCTTTCACTAAAACCAAGATCTCTATCGCAGCTTTTGAATGTGCAGAATCCCATGAAAAGTCAATTTGAATTTTAGAGATAAAAATGGGATGGCATAGCGGAATTAATGTGGAAGTGTTTTTTGCAGCCATAATACCTGCAATCCGGGCAGTGGATAAAACATCTCCCTTCTTGATCTGGTTGCCTTGGATCAGTGCCAAGGTTTCGGGCTGCATCACAACCCGACCAGTTGCCACAGCTTCTCGAGCGGTGACTGACTTGGAACCGACATCTACCATCTGAGTCTGTCCGACTTTATCAACGTGGGTAAGTTCTTTGTTATTCATCCTTAGTTACCCTCCGATTTGAGCCATGAGCCGTGTTTCCGGATAATGTTTTAAGGTTAATTCATGCCCCTCGGGTTTAATAGCCACCGTCTCGATAATATATTTGGTCAAAATCTGATCATTATCCAACACATCTTTGATAGATATTTCAGTATCCATCAATAAACAGGGGCGCAAGGATCCATCCGCTGTGAGTCGAATCCGATTGCAGTTATTACAAAAGTGCTCACCGAGAGGAGATATAAAACCGACTGTCCCAAGCGCGTGTGGGATTCGATAGTTTCGAGCTGTACCGTTGCCTTTTGGAGATTCAGTAGGTTGGAGCGCGAGAAATGATAGCCGGGTTTTCATCTCCTGAACTGAAATAAACCGCTGTTCAAACGGAGGAAATTCTGGGCCCCAATCTTGAGCATTACCGACTGGCATGAGCTCAATGAAACGAATATGCCACTGGTGATCGAGAGTCAGCTTCGCCAGGTCCGGGATCTCCTCATCATTCAAACCTCCTACAATTACAGAATTGATTTTGATTGGAGCAAGACCACAGGTTTCCGCAGCGGCAATCCCTTGAAACACTTTCTCAAGTTGACCTCCACGAGTAATCCGGGTAAATTTCTCAGGGTCAAGGGTATCCAGGCTGATATTTACCCGGGACAATCCAGCTCCAGCCAAAGCAGCAGCATATTTCGCCAGCAGCATTGCATTGGTCGTCAAGCTAACTTCATCTATACCAGGGATAGCTGAAATCCCCTCTACCAGGTCAACCAAGCTCCTTCTGAGAAGGGGCTCTCCCCCGGTAAGACGAACATGCCTGATACCCAGAGAAGCAGCCTGTTCCACAAAAGAGAGAATTTCATCATCAGTAAGCAAGTCATCAGGGTCGGGAGTTGGAATTCCCTCCGGAGGCATGCAGTACACACAACGCAGATTGCAGCTGGGGGTCAGAGAAATCCGGAGATAAGTGATTTGCCGTCCAAATTTGTCAAGTAACATTTTTTCTACCTCGTTGAATATACAACCGGGAATACGTTATGCAATAATACCATTCGGAGATAAAATCATTTTTACCTAAAAAAATAATAATAATTTTTTCAATTATACATTGCCTTCAAGGTATATCCAATCTCAAACTATACCGCGATCTGGGATAAACCTAGTCGTCACCCCTCCCCACAAATAATAAAACAAAGCGCCACTGATAAAACCAGCAGCCAGATTGGTTGTTAATATGGCAATAGCTAAAACCATCAAGGCGGTTATCCAATCCCTCCGCCCCTTCAGGTCAAGTGCTAGCTGCATATGCTGGATACCAATGTAAGCCAGCAAAACACCCAGGACTGGGAATGGGATCAAACCAAAAATCTGCATGCTGGCCTGCCCACCCAGAAGACCGAGAGCCAGGAAAATACCTCCTATCATAAGAGGTGCTCCACCAGTACGGGCTCCTAACCGATAATGAGCTGTCAATCCGCCAGAGCCATGGCAAAGTGGTATACCACCAAGCATTGCTGTGATCCCATCAATCGCGCCCATTGTGATCATAAGTTTTTGTTCGGTAACGTGGTTAGCTCGCTTTCCAAAATAACGATTAGCCGTATCAGCAGTGGCACAAATAGAATTACCCAGACTTAAGGGAATTTGCGGGATTGCCAACAAGATCAGTCCCTGCCATAGTTGCTCCGCAGTAGGGACAAGTGGAAGTAATCTTGGAATAGTTAACTGGAGGGTTAGAGGTGGCAGTCCCAAATGAAAAACAGATATTCCAACACCAAAGGTGACCACGCCAAGGGCGGCAAAATCTTTTTTCCAAGACAAAAATACTAGCAGGAATATTGCTCCACCGCTGATGAGTATCCAGACCCAGGCAATGGTCTGATTGGAGATCGACAATCCACCCTGCCAAGGAGTGGAGGATTGGGAAAATAACTTCCAGGCAGATTTGAATAACAGCCAAGACAACCCCA
>JAZFRV010000366.1:0-9189 GCA_036445875.1 Anaerolineales bacterium | reverse complement strand
AGTTCAACTACTTTTATTCCAAGATCAGGTTGTTTCATGATGAGCTCCTTATGACTAAATTTTCTACCATTGTAGAGAATTCAGCCAGAAACACCATGTCGTGTTAACGACATTCAGGCGACATATTGATTATAACCCGGGAGAACTTATCCTTTAAGGTCTGACCCGCCCCCGTAAAAGCCCGAAACCCAACCTCCATCGCCCATTCTCTCCTCTAAAAACAACTATTCAGGATATCTTAGCTCTTCCCCGTGAATACTCCCCCAATGGGGGAGTAAGGCTTCCCATTTATCCTCCATGATAAAATAATCTAATGGACTTATTTGATCACGCCATGGAAGAAGACCTCAAGAAGAAAGCCCCCCTGGCTGCCCGGCTGCGACCCCGCACCCTGGATGAATTTGTTGGCCAGGAGGAAATTGTCGGGGAAGGCAAATTGCTCTACCGGGCCATTATGGCGGACCGATTGTTTTCTTCCCTGATCTTCTGGGGTCCACCCGGAACAGGAAAAACCACCCTGGCGATGGTGATTGCCAATCATACTGAGTCGTACTTTACCAGCCTCTCCGCAGTGATGGCTGGTAAAGCAGATCTGCGGCGGGTAATCCAGGAAGCCAACGATCTGCGGAAAATGTATCAAAAACGCTCGATCCTGTTTGTGGATGAGGTGCACCGCTGGAATAAAGCCCAGCAAGATGGATTGCTGCCCTATGTCGAAAACGGCACCATAACCTTGATCGGCGCTACCACCGAGAATCCATATTTTGAAGTAAACAGCGCTCTGGTATCCCGCTCAAGAATTTTCCAAATGAAATCCCTCACAGATGAAAATATCAGTACTCTACTGAGGAAAGCCCTGGAAGATAAAGAGCGCGGATATGGCGAGAAACAAATCACCCTGGATGAGGATGCTGAAGCCCACCTGATCAGGGTGGCCGGCGGAGACGCACGTAATGCGCTTAATGCCCTGGAATTGGCAGTCGAATCCACCCAACCGGATTCAAAAGGAAAGATTCAAATTACTTTAGATATTGCCCAGGATTCGATCCAGCGCCGGGCTGTGCTCTACGACAAAGACGGAGATGCCCATTACGACACCATCTCAGCCTTCATCAAGGCGATCCGTGGCTCAGATCCTGATGCAGCTCTTTTCTGGCTGGCGAAGATGCTTTACGCCGGTGAAGATCCCCGCTTTATCCTGCGGCGCTTGATCATTTCCGCTGGGGAAGACATCGGACTGGCTGATCCAATGGGTTTGGTGGTGGCCAATGCCGCAGCCCAGGCATTTGACTACATAGGATTGCCAGAAGGCATTTATCCCATTGTTGAAGCTGTTTTATATCTTTCCACGGCGCCAAAATCCAATTCTGCTGGGGCGTATTTTAAGGCTTATGATTTAATTGAAAAATCCGGCCGAACAGGAGTACCCAATCACCTTAAAGATGCCAGCCGGGATCGGAAAGCCCTGGGCCACGGGGAAGGATACCGGTATCCGCACGCTCACCCCGATCACTTTCTACCCCAGCAGTACTTGCCAGATGATGTACTTGGGACCTATTTTTACCATCCTTCCACCCAGGGATACGAACTTGAAATTGATGATAGATTAACACGCTGGCGAGAAGCCCAGCGCAAAGCACTCAATATTAAAAGAACTGAAGAAATTCCAGATCTGACTGAACAGGAAATTCAATCCATCAAAACCCGCCATAAAAAAGGCTTGAAGTAATTTCCACACCTAGACATTATCAAGTTAAAGACCCATCTGATCATTATTCCCAGAGAACTCCATGTCCCCTACTTCCTCACCTGATAGAGAATACAAAATAGCGCTGCTCGGATTTGGCAATGTAGGACAGGCATTGGTTGAGCTTCTGCTGGATAAAAAACAAACCCTTAAGAATGAACTGGGTATCCTCTTCCGGGTAGTAGGTATTGCCTCTGGCAGCCATGGTGCCGCTGTTAATCCAAAGGGATTTCCTTTGCAGGAACTCTTAACAGCTTACAGGTCCGGGATCTCCCTGGATGATTTTTCAGAACATCCCATCTCTGGGAGTCGGGAATTCATTAAACACTGCGGGGCAGACGTTCTGTTTGAAACTACACCGGTCAATTATCAAAACGGTCAACCGGCTCTGGATTACAACCGGCTGGCTCTAGAGAGTGGAATGCATGCCATTACCGCCAACAAAGGACCGGTTGTCCATGGATACCGGGAGTTAACCAGCCTGGCCAAAACCCGGGGAGTATCTTTTTTGTTTGAGTCATCTGTCATGGATGGTGCGCCGGTATTTTCAATAGCTCGCTGCGGTTACCCCGGTGCAGTGGTGACAGGTTTTTCCGGATTGTTGAACTCCACCACGAATTTAATCCTGACCAGGATGGAAGAGGGAGAGAGCCAGGAAGAAGCCATAGCCTATGCTCAATCAATAGGAATTGCGGAAACTGATCCCAGCGGAGACGTTGACGGTTGGGATGCAGCGGTTAAAGTTGCCGCCTTGATCACCGTCCTGATGGATATACCCTATACCCCTGAGCAGGTCGACCGGACCGGAATCCGTGGCATAACCCCGGATATAATCCAGGAAGCAAAAGAAAACGGGAAACGCTGGAAATTAGTTTGTACTGCCCAACGGGACGAGAGCAATCCCCAGGTCATCCATACTCTGGTAAAGCCTGTGAAAATCAGTTCCGATTCCAACCTCTATAACGTGATGGGAACCTCGGCAATTCTGGAAATTGAAAGTGATGTGCTGGGGAAATTATCCCTGATTGAAAATAATCCTTCCACGCGAACCACTGCTTATGGATTACTGGCCGATTTTCTCAATGCAGTGAGTGATGATTAACCCTGAGGTTTATTTATCCCTTTGGTATCTTTGAATCACCCTAACCTTACAGCGCTGTAAATCAATCAAATATTTATTCTAATCTGAGCCAGGTTTGAGTATAATTAGGCTACTTTTAATTCACGATCAGCGACATTACACATTTCCGCACCAATTAAAGATGAAAATTTCGACCACAGCCAATCAACTTCCAGGAAGGCGGTTGAACTCAATTCTCCCTCAAATCTGGTCTTTTTTCACCAGTGGGCCAACTATCATTGGTGTGAATGTATTGATTCTAGGTGGATTTTTGGCATTTTTATTTTTCAATCGTCAATCGGAACCCAATCTCGTATCTGCCGCTGTCCCAACTTTAGCTTCCCCTACAGCAACACTGGGATCTGAAACTCAAGATCCCCTACCAACAAAAACGCCTTTTCGCCCCTCTCCTTTAACCCCGACACCAACTATTTCGCCCACCCCTTCACCCTCTCCAACACCCACTTCTTCACCTACAGCAATTTTGCCAGATGAAAGCAGCATCAAAGGGATCAAGGGATATTCTCAATCCATGCCTCTCAGTTGTGAATCCCGTTCTGCTGTGGATTGGGCAGCATATTTTGGGAAATCTATCAATGAATATAAATTCTTCAACGGACTTCCAGTTCATGATAATCCGAATAAGGGATTTGTCGGCAATGTGTATGGGAGTTGGGGACAGATACCGCCCTACCCGTATGGAGTTCATTCCAAACCAATTGCTCAGAGGCTGCGGGAATATGGTCTAAACGCTCAAGCAGTGCGTAATATGACTTATACGGAATTAAAAGAAGAGATTGCGGCTGGCCGTCCAGTGATCGTCTGGGTTGTTGGCCATGTTGCGCGAGGAGCTCCAATTCCCTATACGGCATCCGGCGGCGCCAAGACTACAGTTGCCAGATTTGAGCATACCGTGATTGTGATCGGTTATACAGAACACAAAGTCACCTTCCTAGACGGGGCGAAAGTGTATTCCCGCTATGAAAAAGAATTCTTCAGATCCTGGGGAGTGCTTAAAAATCAAGCTGTGATCTGGATCGATTGATCCTATCCCTGATTTAATCCAATTTTCTCAAAATTCAGCAGCCAGGCTTTAATATCTGTATGATCTTTTCCACCGTACCCCGTCAGACTGCCGTCTGAGCCCAGCACTCTATGGCAGGGAATCACCAGCGGTACCTGGTTTGATTTTTCTGCTTGACCCACAGCCCGCGAGGCTTTTGGGTTTCCAATTGCATCTGCTACCTGTCCATAGGATCGAGTTTCTCCATAAGGTATGGACAGGGTCTCTTGAAGGACATCTTTCTGAAATTTTGTATATCCTGACCAATCAATAGGCAAAGAAAACTTTTTAATCTCATAATTGAGATATGCTTTCAGCTGATCCAGTGCGGGTTTTGTTTCCTGTTCAGAAAACAGGTATTCTCCCTCCCGGTAGGATTCATTCAATGTTAAAAAAGCGGCTTTACTCTTTTGAAACATCTCTAATCTTCTGAGTCCCCTGGCTGACACAGCAAAGCCGATCAAACCTAGATTTTTTGTCTCTAGAACATGTAGATATATTTTAGGGATCACAGATACTCTCGGCTGGGATAATTCATGGGATTTAATGCCCAGTATACCACCCGGAAAATGCTGTGGCCGTATATAAAGCGTAGGTTAAGCGTCAGGTTATCGTCAAGCAGCAAATGAATCCAAATGCTACACTGATATCAGAAAAAGGATTTCTCTTCTTCTCCTCCTTAGAGAGAGTCGGGTTATGGCGCACCCGACTCTCGTCAATTAAGGAAGAGTCCTTATTTAAATATCCCCTTTTCAGCGTTATTGTTGTTCCCCATTCTCACTCTGTAAAATCTGAACTCTTTGGTTAAAAATTTAAGGTTGCTCTGTTGTTTTTCGTTCCATTAAGGACCTCAATCCAGGGTTTCAAGCTTATAATAGAGTTATTAAGTCATCTAACTACTTTTATTCGTTAAACCTATGTCTTTTGCACACCTCCACGTACATACAGAATATTCGATCCTGGACGGCTTGAGTAATATCAAAGCCCTTGTGAAACGAGCCAAGGAACTTGAGATGCCAGCCCTGGCAATTACCGATCACGGAACCATGTATGGGGTTGTTGATTTTTACCACACCGCGAAAGAGTCTGATATTAAACCCATTATCGGTGTAGAAGGATATCTCGCTGCCCGGGGAATGGAAGACCGTGATCCCCAGCAGGATAAGCGCTCTTCTCACCTACTGCTGCTGGCAGAAACCCAGACGGGTTACAAAAACTTACTAAGAATCGCCACCGCTTCCCAGCTAGATGGTTTTTACTATCGCCCTCGAATCGATCATGATTTCCTTGCTTCTCATTCAGAAGGGTTAATAGCTACTTCGGGATGTATGGCGGCGGAAATTCCCCGGGCAATCAACCAGGAAAATCTTGAAATAGCCCGCAAGAAGATGGATTGGTATTTTGACATATTCGGTCCGGATAATTTTTTCCTGGAGTTACAGAAGCATGAAATTCCTGAATTGGAAAAGATAAACAAAGTCCTGATTGAAATGGGACCCCGCTACAATGCCCGCTTCATCGCTACCAACGATGTGCATTACGTCAACCCCGACGATGCCATCCTGCAGGATGTCCTCCTAGCAATTCAGACTGGAAAAATTCTGAGTGATCCTGACCGGATGAGGATGACGGACGAGACCTATTATTTACGCACTCCCCAGGAAATGCGATCCATTTTTTCTGAAGTTCCGGGTGCCATTGAGAATACTCTCCTGATTGCTGAACGCTGCAATGTGGATTTAGGATTCACTGAATATCATTTACCAAATTTCCCGGTTCCTGAAGGAAAATCAGCGGATAGTTATTTACGAGAAATTTGTGAAAAAGGTTTACAAAAGCGCTACCAGAACCGGGCAAAAGATAAAGAAATACGCGAACGCCTGGAATATGAATTAGATATCATTAAATCGATGGGATTTGATACTTATTTCTTAATTGTTTGGGATTTAATTCAGTATGCCCAGGAACAAGGGATCTGGTACAACGCCCGGGGATCCGCAGCCGGTTCGATAGTTTCCTACTGCCTGGAAATCACGCCCATTGATCCCCTGGAACATAATTTGATTTTTGAACGGTTTCTAAATCCGGGTCGGATTTCCATGCCGGATATTGATCTTGATTTTCCAGATGATCGCCGGGCAGAAATGATGCATTACTGCGCTGATAAATACGGGCACGATAAAGTGGCCCAGATCATAACCTTTGGAACCATGAAAGCCAGGGCAGCAATCCGGGATGTTGGACGGGTTATGGATATTCCCCTCCAGGAAGTAGACCGGGTTGCCAAGGCCATTCCAAACATGCCCCCCCTGAGCATTGAAGAAGCTCTGGAGAATTCTCCGGACTTTAAGCAGCTCTATAATGATGCTCCTTACTTACAGAATTTAATTGACACCGCCAAGGGGGTAGAAGGAACCATTCGTAATGCTGGAACTCATGCAGCCGGAGTAGTTGTCACTGACCGTCCCGTCCAGGAATACACACCACTTCATAGACCAACCGGCAACCTGGGTGACAGTCCGATAGATACTATCACTCAATATGAAATGGACGTAGTTGATAAACTTGGACTATTAAAAATTGATTTCCTGGGACTTTCCACACTGACTATCATGGCCCAGGCCAGCGAGTTAATTGAGCAGCGCCACGGAGTAAAACTCACCCTTAATAATATACCAACGGATGATCCGGAGACCTTTGAGCTTATTGGCCGGGGTGAAACGATTGGACTCTTCCAGGTAGAAAGCTCGGGCATGCGGCGGTACTTAAAGGAAATGAAGCCCACCCAGCTGGAACACGTGATCGCAATGGTTGCGCTCTACCGTCCCGGTCCGATGGATTTTATACCTGACTACATCGAGAGGATGCACAACCGGCAGGAAATCAGCTACAGGCATGAAGGATTAATCCCCATTTACGAAGAAACCTTTGGTATTCCTGTTTATCAAGAACAAATTATGCACAGCGCGGTGGCTATTGCCGGATACACACCCTCAGAATCAGACAGTCTGAGGAAAGCAGTAGCAAAAAAGAAAGCGGGGGAACTCAACAAACACAAGAAAAAGTTTATCAATGGAGCTGTAGAGCGTGGTGTGGATCAACAAACTGCAGAAGAGATTTTTACCGATTGGGAAAAATTTGCCCGGTATGGGTTTAACAAAGCCCACGCGGCAGACTACGGATTAATCTCAGTCCAGACAGCTTACTTAAAAACCCATTATCCGGTGGAATATATGGCAGCTCTGCTGACTGTATATCAAAGCAACACTGATAAAGTCACTCTGTATGCCTCGGAATGCAGACAGATGGATATCGAGGTTCTGCCGCCCAATGTTAACTTCAGCTGTTGGGGGTTCACTATTGAAGAAAATCCTCAGGGAGAATTCTGTATCCGGTTTGGATTGGGTGCGGTAAAAAACGTTGGCGAAGGTCCGGTAAAGGTGATTATTCAAGGCCGGGGGGAAATCCCTTTTAGAGATGTAAATGATTTTTTGAGGCGGGTCGATATGCGAAAAGTCGGTAAAAGGGCCCTTGAGTCCTTGATCCAGGTTGGCGCTCTGGACGATCTTGGAGATCGACCGGCTCTCTTGGAGTCCATGGATCGGATTATTGCTATCAGCTCATCCAATTTCCAGGCATCCGAAGCTGGTCAGGTCTCCATGTTTGGAGAGGAAACCGGGCTAACCGAAACCATCAGCCTGCCAGAAGCTAAAACAAAGATTAGCCACAGAACTCAACTGGATTGGGAACGTGAGCTGATCGGACTCTACGTGTCCGATCACCCGCTGAGCACAGTGATGGACAGCCTGCAGCAGTATGTGACACATTTTGCCCAGGACTTAAATGAAGCCAAACACCAGGAACGGGTCAGTGTTGCTGGAATTGTTACCAAGATTCGGCAGCATCAGACCAAAAACGGGAAAGCTATGGCATTCGCAACCATTGAGGACGTTCAGGGCATGATTGACCTGGTGATTTTCCCCAATACCTGGAAAAAATATTCGGATATGATCCGTTTTGATGAAATTATATATGTTAAAGGGAAAGCTGATGCCGATGGTGGGGATACTAAAGTTCTGGTTGACCAGGTGAGCACCAGCATAACTCAGGTTAATTCAGTTCCAGAACAACCCCGACCATCGATACAATCTCCACCGGAAACTCCACCGAAGCAAACAACCTTAACCCCTCCGATCGAAAAACCATCCCCAAAGATCCCTGCCCAGGTTGAAGGGAAACAGCAAGTTAAAGAATCTGATCCTGGATATACTCCGCCGCCACCGGAAACTTTTCCTCCTGAACGGAAAGATAAAACGACAGCGATGAAAGAGGAAGAGAACGGAAAGGAAGAGGAAAAAGAAAAATCACCAAGTCCTCCAGTTATAGAAGAACAGGCTTCATCAAAACCTGGTCCAATTATCCTTGAAGAAGATGCCACGTACCTGCTTACGATCCTCCTGAAAAACCGGGGAGATACCATGCGAGATAAACTCAGACTACGTCAGGTTTATGGCACCTTGATCAGTTACCCGGGAAAAGATCGATTTACTTTTCAGATCTTAGAAAATGAACAAAGCCATCTGCTTGAGTTCCCTAATGCGTCAACCAATGTGACCAAAGAACTTATTAACCATCTGAAAGATATGCTGGGGCAGGACAACGTCCAGGTTGAAAAATACCTTTTCTAGAATCACAAATGGAAAGAAACCCCTGAAAACTGTTAGTTTTCAGGGGTTTCTTTCATTAAATATTCATTTTACTGCCATTGTTGAGGTCTGGATTGCGCCAAAACCCGGGCAATTGGTCTTAAATCCATCCACCATTGAGTTTTGGGTCTGCCAAAATCCCAATCTTCCAGGCGTGTGTAATCCTCCATCCCTGTAAATTGGATCTTTCCCTCCTCTAATCCAATAAACACACTTCGAGGATCTTTTGTACCGATTTGATCGATGATGAAATCAACACTTTGCACTGCCAGCCTGGTGCCCTGGATTCTATCAAAGGGAGTTGGATTTCCACCCTGCTGCAGATGTCCCAGGATTGCCTGCCTGACATCGAAGAGCTCTTTTCCCTCCACTTCAAATAGGCGAACCATAAAATCTGTTGTGTAAACTGGATGGGCACTTTCATTCCGAATCATCAAACCCAATCGTTTTCCTTGGCTGAATCCTTCAACAAGGTCATCAACATCGTTCTGAAGATCTTGAAGCGTAATTCCTTCTTCATGAATGTACACTCGCTCAGCCCCGGTGGCTAATC
>JAZFRV010000365.1:0-4604 GCA_036445875.1 Anaerolineales bacterium | reverse complement strand
TTCGATATGTGGAAAAGAGTATAAACCCGGCGAGGTTACCTATACTTGTCCGGCGGATGATGGGATCCTGGATGTAGTCCTTGATTATCAGGAATTAAAGAAAAAATCAACCGCAGAATTAATTAATGAGAACGAATATTCACTGTGGCGATATTTTCCCTTGCTGCCGGTATCAGAGCTGATCGGGGAAGGTACCACTCTTCGTTCGGCGGGATGGACCCCAATTTATTCTCCCCCGCAGATAAAGGAAAATCTTGGACTTAATCAACTTTGGATCAAAGACGAAAGCACCAATCCAACTGCTTCATTTAAAGATCGGGCCAGCGCTATCCTGGTTGCAAGGGCCCGGGAAATTGGGGCAGAGGTAATTGTCACCGCATCCACAGGGAATGCGGGCGCTGCTCTGGCGGGAATGGCCGCAGCAGTGGAACAAGATTCGGTAATTTTTGCACCAAAAACAGCCCCTCCTGCAAAAATTGCTCAGCTATTGATTTATGGAGCGAGAGTAATCCTGGTGGATGATAATTATGACGCAGCTTACAAGCTGTCCCTGGAGGCAACCGAGGAGTATGGTTGGTACAACAGGAATACCGGATACAATCCTTTTACAGCTGAAGGTAAAAAAACTGCAGCTTATGAGATCTGGGAACAGGTACTGCTTTCAAATCGGTTAAATCGCCCCTTGTGCGTTTTTGTCTCTGTTGGGGATGGCAATATCATTTCCGGGATCCACAAAGGATTTAAAGATCTTCACAGGATAGGACAGCTTAGTCAGATGCCGCGGATTTTTGGATGTCAATCGACAGGTTCAGCGGCGATATATAACGCCTATAAATCCGGTAGGGAAGAAATTGTAGCTGTTTCTGCAGATACATTGGCTGACAGTATATCAGTGAATTTACCTAGTGATGGGTTAAGAGCTCTGAGGGCAGCCACTCAAACTGATGGAGCCTACCTCGCAATGGAGGATCAGGAGATCTTGACGGCACTCTCCGATTTAGGTAAGGTAGGTATTTTCTCCGAACCTGCAGGCGCAACTTCTCTGGCAGGTCTGAAAAAGGCTCTCCAGGATGGTCTTATCGGTCAGGATGATCCGATCCTGGTATTGAATACTGGCAGCGGACTTAAGGATGTTAAAGCAGCCATGCGGGCTGCCGGACAAGCTCCAGTAATTCAACCGGTGTTGGAAGAAGTTAAAAAACTCTTAGGAAGTTGAAGTTATGAGGATAAACGCATATCAGAAAGGGTAGGGTGATTATGAATATTAAACCAACCTTTACGATCCTAGCACCTATCTATAATGAGGTTGAAAATATCCCTTTGCTTTATGCCAAGGTATCAGAGGTGATGGAACAGACTGGCGAGTCGTGGGAATTTGTGATGGTGGATGACGGATCGTCGGATGGATCCACTGAAAAAATCCTCGATTTGCAATCCAAGGACGAGAAGGTTAAATCGGTAATTTTTTCCCGGAATTTTGGACATCAGATTGCAGTGACTGCTGGCTTGGATACCAGTAAGGGAGAAGCCGTAATAATCATAGATGCTGATTTGCAGGATCCGCCAGAAGTGATCCTCGATTTAATCCAGAAATGGAAAGAGGGCTATGAAGTTGTATATGCTGTCAGATCAAAAAGGGAAGGGGAATCCTGGTTTAAACTCTTCACTGCGTCTGCATTCTACCGGGTCATCCAGCGTATTACAGATGTGAATATCCCCTCGAATACCGGAGATTTCCGACTGCTGGATCAAAAAGTTGTCCAGGTTATGAATGGAATGCGGGAAAAACATCGCTTCTTGCGAGGGATGTCGGTTTGGGTAGGATTTAAACAAACCGGAGTAGAGTATGAAAGGGAGGAACGATTTGCTGGGGAAACCAAATACCCATTGAAAAAAATGATCCGTTTTGCCAGTGATGCCATCACGGGTTTTTCATATTTTCCTCTCCAGCTAGCTATGTACCTTGGATTTATCGCAGCTGGAATCAGCATCGTTGCCATACCAGTTGTCATCGTCCTCAGGGTGACTGGGTCCCAGGCATTTTTTGGTCAGGCAACCACGTTGATTGCAGTCTTATTCCTGGGGGGAGTGCAGTTAATTTCATTGGGATTGCTGGGAGAGTATGTCGGTAGACTTTATGATGAAGCCAAAGATCGTCCATTATATATTGTCCGGGAAGATCTAGAGGTGGAGCGGGAATGGGAAGAGTAAAAAGAGAGAAGTGAATATTAATCCAAATTTGAAAACTTTTATTAATAGGAAAGGAAAGAAAAATGATTGATCTTAAGATGGATCTGAAACAATTGGAACGAACCGTGGAAAGAGCAAAGGAACAGAATATCATCATTCCGACCTTCGAGCAGATGAAAAATCCCCAATTGATCACTGACAACGTTAAGGAAGAACTCAAAAGTATTGGACTTTGGGATATCACTTCCAGGAATTTGTTCCGCATAACCTGGAAAAATGAACCGGTCGCAAAAGGCGGTGGATATAGCGGTGTGAATTACGTTGAATTGCCCTCCAGCCTGACTGGGGTGGATGCCAGAATTGTTGCCTTGGTTGGGAAATGGTTCCCCACAGGAGCCCATAAAGTAGGTGCTGCCTATGGCTGCCTGGTTCCACCTCTGGTTACTGGACAATTTGATCCTACCTACCATCAAGCAGTCTGGCCATCCACTGGTAACTATTGCCGCGGTGGCGCTTATGACTCTGCCCTGCTGGCCACCAAATCAATTGCAATTCTTCCAGAAGAGATGAGCCGGGAACGTTTTGAATGGCTTGATAAAGTAGCGGGAGAGGTAATTGCTACTCCTGGTTCTGAGAGCAACGTGAAAGAAATCTATGACAAAGTTTGGGAGCTACGGGAGACTAGGGACAATATCTTTGTCTTTAACCAGTTTGATGAGTTTGGTAACTATCTCTGGCACTATGAAATCACCGGCCATGCCATGGAGGAAGTTCTCCAGGAAATAATGGGTCCCCAAGATGAATACCGTGGTGTAACCCTGACCACTGGTTCTGCTGGAACGATTGGCTGTGGGGATTACTTGAAGCAAAAGTACCCGACTAGTAAGATCGCAGCTGGTGAGGCACTACAGTGCCCAACACTCCTGGAAAATGGTTTTGGTGCTCACCGGATTGAAGGAATTGGTGACAAACATGTGCCCTGGATTCATAATGTAAAGAACACTGATATGATCATTGGGATTGATGATAATACGGTAGTGAACCTAAGCCGTCTATTTAACGAACCTGAAGGACGAAAATACCTGGTAAATCAGGGTGTTTCTGAAGATTTAGTCGGCAAGCTGGACTTACTTGGCTTTTCAAGTATTGCTAATACCGTAATGGCTATCAAGATGGCCAAGTATTACGAAATGGATGAGAATGACATCATCCTAACAGTCTGGACCGATTCCATGGAATTGTATGGAAGCAGGTTAAAAGAAATGCATGAGGAAATGGGAGAATATACTGAAATTGATGCTGCTCGGACTCATGCTCAATACCTGGATGGATTGACACCAAATTACCTTCAGGATCTTTCCTATGAGGATCAACGGCGAGTTCACAATCTGAAATACTTCACCTGGGTTGAGCAACAGGGAAAAACCTTTGAAGAAATTCAATCTCAGTGGTATGAAAAGGATTACTGGACTAATTTCCAGAAGCAAATTCCTGAAATTGATGAGCTCATTAAAGAGTTCAATGATAAAGTTGGTTTGATTTAGGATATCCCTTTATCCCTGATTGAATTAAAAAACAACCATCCGTAATCCTCACTGGATTACGGATGGTTGTTTTTCCATGTATAATGGAAATCAGGAGGGGGAAGTCCGGTCTATCCAGATTCTTCCTTCATATAACTAAAACAAATACAAAAGGGGTGAATTTATGAATTTGTCGTATTTGTCTCCTTCGGCGTTAATCCTGGTTGCCATTATTCCCACACCAGAAGATCTGCAGGTTGCCCGGGTACTCGGTTGGTACCGGATTCCCATCCGAACAGCTCCCAGGATATTGAATGTTGATTTCCTGGCTTTTTATCAACCAGCATCGTTCAGTGAAAGAAAATGGAGGATTGAATTCCTCGCTCCGGTGATTGGACACGAACTGACAACCCGGATCGATTTGCTCAGAGAGGAAGAGGATCATCCCCGGGCTGGAGAGGAATATTATAAAGTTCAGTTGGGACCCATACAGTCGCTGCCGCATCCAATCGCGGCCGGGGAATGGAAACGCTTCACATTCTTATATACAACAGGTGAATACCTGCAATCTGCAAAGAAATTAACTGAGCTGACGGTTAGATCAGCTGAAAGACGATCCTTATGGAAGGCGCTGCGAGAGCGTGCATCCCGTGTCCCTGGATACCAGGCTGAGTCGAAAAACATTGACGATCTCCCGCTGGAGGTCCTCTCAGTTTTGCTCGGCATCCCGGATTTTAAGAATGGGAAATAATACCTTCTGGAGGCGACTCATCCACCGCTGTAACAAGCTCTAAACCGATCCGTTTTGCGGGGACAAGATCTGAAGGAAAGAATAACTCCCAAAAGGTGAGATAACGGTCTGCGGTATAATTTTTTTGGAGCTTATGTATA
>JAZFRV010000364.1:0-2754 GCA_036445875.1 Anaerolineales bacterium | reverse complement strand
CTCCTAGAGTAAAAACAGTTAAAAGAAGGTGGAGGGAAGTGAAAGGAACAAAGGAACTGCTAGATGAAATTTTTTCCCTGATCCACGAGCAAGCAATTCTAGCCTTTCCAGAGTTTGGCTTTGAGAGAAAGAGAGACGGTTGGGAGGCTACAAGGGGAGAGATAAACGGGGAGAAGGTACGGGGTTCCCTCTACTACTATGATAACGATCCCTCCTGTTTTAAGAACCAGCGGACGGGAGATATCATAACCTTGTGGGATTATGTCCAAAGCAGATACGGATTATCCCGGCAAGAAACCCTGGGTAAACTTGCTGAAATGGCTGACTATGAACTTCCAGATATCACGGAATACTCAAGCGAATAGGTAGAAGAATCCTGACCAGGAAGTAGCATGGTCGCTGAGGAGTTATTAAGCATAAACGGGTTGCTGCCCAAACAAAAATTCCTTTGCGTGGTCTTTAAAACGTTTTCAGACAAGTAAAAAGGGATTTGGGCAACAACCCGTAGATCTTTGCCTCTCTTTCCCAACAATGTTGGGGTTTTCCCTTGCAACAATGGACATTCTATGATTTGATTTCAGTGAAGCATCACTAAACTCTTGATTTAGGAGATTTTGGTGAAACCAACATCAGACATACCCCCACTTTATCTCAGGTGGAGATTTTGAGAAGGTGGGGTTTTTTATTAACCTAATTTAATAGGGGAGGGGTAAAATGAAAAAGAAAGAATTTTTTCGGTGGGCAGTGTTGTGCTTCACGTTATTGGTGCTCATGGTTCCTGCCCCCTGCTTAGGATGGGACGATGGCATGGAAGTTCTGAAGTATTATTTTAAGATTGACTCCACTCCCCGCCATCAGGGGTTTCCCGATATCCAATACAACCCCATTGAGAACGAATTTATGGGCTTCTGGCCTTCGAGCGGAAAACTCAGAGAGGATTGCGATCCAAGTGATGACTTGGAGTGTACTAATGAATTTGATAGCATCGACGGCCGGAGGATCTCGCCGGACGGTGAAATCCTGGGGGATCCAATTCAAGTGAGTCCACCTGAGATTGGGTTCAAGGCCTTTAACCGAGTGGCTTATAACGTTTTTACCAACGAGTACGTGATAGGCTTTACCTCCGGAGCGAGCTATGTTGCAGCGGAAATACAGATAGCAAGAGTAGATAGTATTGGAGGCATTCAGTTCGGGCCCACCACCTTGTATCCGGCTACGTCCGACGCAGGACATACCGAGATGGTTTTTAACCCTGTAAGGCGAGAGTATCTGGTAGTATACAATGACAGAAACGTTTTCAACGAGTACACTAATAACGTTGGGTTTATTTTAAATGAAGATGGTATTCCGATCAAGGGGCCATTCCCAGTTGGCAGTACCGACGCGCTGCTTATAAAAGGGGGGGCTTATTACGCCCCACGTTGTGACTATAATTCGACTGATAATACCTATCTCTGTGCTTGGGAAGACTTCAGGAATCCGGGATGGGACCTTTATGCACCATGCGATATTTACGGTACATTGCTGGATGCTGAGGGAAATATGCTTGTTGAAATCCCCGTAATGGATGACGCTGGCATGCCAGACGAGGGGAATCAGAGAGTTCCAGTCCCTATTTACAATCCGGATAAGAATGAATTTCTTGTTGTCTACAAAGATGAACCTGCCTCGGGACCCGCTTCCTCTGAGGGATGGATAATGGGTAGAATTATTAATGCGGATGGAACTCTTGCAGGACCGGCTTTTCTTATTGAAGATCATCCAAGGATTCAACATTGGCCCGCAGTAGAATACGTCGAAGAAATGAAAAAGTATTTTATGGTATGGAATGATTTTCGAGATGATGGCCAACCTCCTGGAACCCCTTTTTACTTTTCAGGTGACATGGACATTTACGCCAGATGGCTGGATGACTCTGGTCGTCCAATAGGGGATGAAATTTTAATTGCCGATTCTGAAAATTGGCAATTTGGTCCTACAGTCAATTATAATCCGGTTATGAAAAGGTTTCTCATTACGTGGATGGACGGAAATGCGGTGGACGATTATGGTCCTCTGACCGATCCAGATTCTATGGGAGCGGACATTCCCAATGACATCAGGGGTACACTCTATGGAGCACCCTCCTTCTTCTCTGGCCGTATTATTGAGGCGGGAACAGGAAGACCGGTAGAAGATGCCTGCGCACTAGTTATTGGTCCTGCACTTCCTGCATTGAAGAAAACCAATGTAGGGGGATGGTTCAATGTAGTAAGGGATACCCAGCCAAATGGAAAATATCTGGTGGTGGTATTCAAGCTCGGTTATTCCCTGGCCATACAGGCTGTGGATTATACGGGTGAACCATTAAGCTATGCAATAGAGATGAACAAGTGGTGGTAAAATAACTATTATGGAAATTGGAGAGTGGAAGACGAGAAGTATGATAAACCGATATGCCCTCCCATCAATGGATCACAAGCGAGAAGTCTTAGAGAAGTTGAATGAAGTCCCGTTAGTTGAAAAAGACAAGCACTCATTAAATTTGACAACACCGCTAAATAGCGTTAATATATAGTTGTTTTATGAGTGCGCCTGTAGCTCAGTTGGATAGAGCAACGGACTTCTAATCCGTAGGTCGTGGGTTCGAGTCCCTCCAGGCGTGCCAGAATATAGTTGATGGTGAGTGTAGCTCAGCTGGTTAGAGCACTGGATTGTGGTTCCAGAAGTCGCGGGTTCGAATCCCGTCACTCACCCCATGCGCCCGTAGCTCAG
>JAZFRV010000363.1:0-9331 GCA_036445875.1 Anaerolineales bacterium | reverse complement strand
GAGTTTCGAATGAAAAAAATGAAAATTGGTATTGATAGTTATTGTTTCCATCGCTATTTTGGAGAGGTTTATCCCCATCAGACTGCTCCCGATAAAAACATGACCATGGAAGATTTTTTGGCATATGCAAAATATTTAGATGTGGATGGCGTGTCTTTGGAATCCTGCTTCTTTCCATCCTTTGATAAAGGCTGGTTCAAGAAAATCAATGCTCAGCTGGATGACTACGGATTCGATCGGGTTTACGCCTGGGGTCATCCGGATGGACTGGAAGCCGGAAAGAACCGGGAAGAATTTGACAGCATGGTCGCCCAAATACCCAATGCGAAATTAATCGGCGCGGATGTGATGCGTGTAGTAGCCAGCAGTTTGATGTTCCGATTCGAACCCCATGGCCCCCAAATTGACATCCTGGTGGATTGGTTCAAAGAAGCCGTAAAAGTTGCTGAAGATAATGGAGTGAAACTGGCAGTGGAAAACCACATCGATTATACGGCTGATGAATGTGTTGAATTGTTGGAACGGGTGGATTCTCCCTATTTCGGGTTGAATTTGGACACAGGCAACTTCCTGCGTTTGCTGGATGACCCTGTGGAAGGCACCAAGAAACTTGCCTCAAGGGTTTTCGCTACTCATATTAAAGATCTTAAGCCGGTTGCAGGAATAGATGCCCGGGAGTGGTATTTCTTCTCATGTACACCAGTAGGCGACGGCCTTGTGAACAACCAGCAAATCGCTCAGTATCTTTATGATGCTGGTTATGAGGGTTTCCTGGCCGTGGAAACAGACTCACTCCATCCTGAATATGATGGACAGGAATTTGACGCAATCGCAAAAAGCGTAGCCAACCTGAAAAGGATTGCAGCCAGTGTTTATTAGGTGACGAAAATCATTACTTGGGCAGCAAGCCTGTAAACTTCGTTGACAATCAGAAGGAATATTGTTAATATCAGTAGCACTTCCTTCAATAATTCAAACAAGTTTATCAATGACTATTGCCCAAGAACGACTAAAAGACATATCGCGAAATGGTCTGCCAAAGCTAGCGGTGGCCGAATTGGCTGCTGTGAACTTGGTGCGAAAACAAGGCCCGCTTTCGAGAACCGATCTGGCGGAATTATTAGACGTTTCACGGGCTAGCGTAACTACCTTAGCCGGAAACCTGGTTGAGTTAAACGTCTTAGAAGAAGTTGGATATGGCAAGTCTGAAGGGGGGAGACGGCCAAGTTTACTGGATATAAATGCAGAGCTTGGTTTTATCGCTGGAGTTGATGTCGGTGCCACGAGTATTGATTTGGCTTTAGCAAATTTTCGGGGAGATATCCTTGAAAAACGATCTGAACCAGCGGACGTCCGGATAGCGCCTGAGCAGGTGTTGAACCGGGTTATTCAGCTTATTGTTGAACTCCTGGAGAAGCAAGGAGGGGAGGAGCAGGACCTGGTTGGGTTAGGCATCGGTGTTCCAGGTCCAGTTCACTACCCATCGGGAATGTTGATTGAACCACCGTTGATGCCGGACTGGGATAGTTTTCCAATCAAAGATTACCTAAGGAAGAAGTTCCCTCATACAAATCCGGCTGTAGATAATGATGTCAACATTATGGCGATTGGTGAAGCGAGGGCAGGCGGCGGTAAGGGCATTAATAATTTTATCTATATTAAGATAGGCACTGGTATTGGCTGCGGAGTTATTGCAAAAGGAGAAATATACCGGGGAAGTGATGGGACAGCAGGGGACGTTGGACATATTTGTGTAGATTATAACGGTCCTATCTGCCACTGCGGAAACCCGGGCTGTTTGGAAGCGGTGGCTGCTGGACCGGCGATCGCCAGGCGAGGCGAGGAAGCTGCCATGAGTGGAAAGAGCAAAATCATGGCGACTCTGATGGACGAGAATAACGGCACTTTGACAGCGAAGGATGTTGGCAGAGCGGCTGCGGCCGGTGACCAGTCTGCAAATATGATAATTGCGGATAGCGGCAGAATGATTGGTGGTGTGCTTGCAGGATTAGTGAACTTTTATAATCCCCGAGCAATATTTATTGGGGGTGGCGTGACAAATATTGGGCATTATTTATTGTCCACCATTCGCCAGGCAACATTAAGAAGGGCGACAGCTCTTTCGACCAGGGCATTGCAAATCGAATATTCAAGACTGAAGGATAATGCTGGAGTCCATGGAGCGATCTGGTTGGCAATAGAAAACGTATTTCTTCAAGTGTAATTTTCGGAAAACATATTAGCGAGGAAACAATGAGGTTTGGTGCAAACACTTTCATTTTTAGGTCACCTTTTAGTACAGAAAAGGATTTGGATCTGATCCCCCAACTGAAAGAAATGGGTTTTGACCTAATAGAAGTAGCTGTTGAGGATCCCACCCTTGTTGATACGGTTTTGTTGAAAAAAGCTTTGGATGAAAACAGCTTGGGTGTAGTTACCGGCGGTGCTTATGGACCGGGGCGGAATATCAGCAGCCTAGATCCGGTTGAAAGACAAGCCGCCAAGGATTATTTAATCTGGATGATAGATGCAGCTGAGAAATTGGGATCTGATGTTGTTAACGGACCTATGTATTCCGCTGTTGGAAAAGATCGTCTTGAAGACCCAACAGATCGTGAGACGGAATGGCAGCTGGCAGTTGATGGATTAAAAGAGATGGCATCCTACGCGGAAGAGAAGGGAGTGAAATTGGCTTTTGAGCCCTTAAACCGCTTTGAAACAGATCTGGTCAATGTCGTGGACCAAGGCTTGAAACTAATT
Organism: Anaerolineales bacterium; assembly: GCA_036445875.1. Lineage (GTDB taxonomy): Bacteria > Chloroflexota > Anaerolineae > Anaerolineales > UBA11858 > B10-G9. Next base: position 6,571 of record JAZFRV010000363.1, on the reverse strand, counting down.
AACGATGTAGGTGCGCCAAACTTGGGATTCCATCTTGATACATTCCATATGCACCTAGAAGAGAAAGATTCTGCAGCAGCAATTCGAAAAGCAGGAGATCGGATATTCCACTTTCATGCTTGTGAAAATGATCGGGGAGTACCAGGGACTGGGCAGGTGAAATGGAAGGAAGTCTTTGAGGCGCTCATTGATGTGGGCTACGACGGCAACGTAGTGATCGAATCTTTCACTCCGGAAGTGAAATCTATTGCCCGTGCTGTTTGTATTTGGCGCGATATAGCGCCAGATCAAGACACAATTGCCCGTGACGGATTAAAGTTTATAAAATCGTTTCCTGGTATGAATTGACTATCAAGGTATATGTGGAGAATTTAGAATTATGGCAGAAGATCAGAAGAATAAAACTACTCCCTTGATGGAAGTACAACATATCGATAAGTCTTTTCCTGGTGTGCAAGCTCTGGATGATGTCAGTGTTGAATTTTTCACTGGCGAGGTCCATGCTGTAGTTGGCGAAAATGGAGCGGGGAAATCCACCCTGATGAAAATTATGGCAGGCGCTTATAAACCTGATAAGGGAACCATATTGTTCCAGGGTAAAGAAGCCTCCTTCAGTCACCCGGTGGAAGCGCAAAATATTGGTATTGGAATCATCTACCAGGAATTCAACTTGCTGCCTGAAAGGACTGTGGCACAAAATATCTACCTGGGAAGGGAACCTTCAAAACTGGGAGTGATCAATCTTCGCCAACTGAACAAACAAACGGAAGAGGTATTAAGAGAGCTTGGCGTTGATCATATGATTTCATCCACTTTACTGGTTAGTTCGCTCTCAGTCGCGGAACAACAGCTGGTAGAGATTGCAAAAGCAATCTCTCTAAATGCAAAAGTATTGATCATGGATGAACCCACCGCATCGTTGACATATACAGAAGTGAATTTGCTTTTCGATCTGATAACAAAGCTGAAAGCCAAAGGGTTGGCTGTTATCTTCATCTCACACCGCTTGTCAGAAGTATTTGGTATCTCGGACAAAATCACTGTATTGAAAGATGGGGTTCTGATTGGTACTAAATATACAGAAGAAGTAAATACTGAAGACTTGGTGTATATGATGGTCGGCAGGGTGCTTGACCATTATTTCCCACCTCTTGGAATACAAGAAGAATTTGGCGATGTTGTTCTGAAAGTTAAAAATGGATCGAATGACTTCTTGAAGGAAATCAATTTGGATTTAAGGAAAGGAGAAGTGCTTGGCATTGCCGGCTTGCAGGGATCCGGCCGCACCGAATTGGCCCAGGCGCTATTTGGGGTAGTTCCCTTTAAAACAGGAAAAATTGAATTATATGCGAAAGCAGTCACAATAAATAACCCGACCAGGGCGATCAAACGAAGAATCGGGTTTGTTACAGAAGATAGAAAATCTGAGGGCTTGCTGCTGATGCAGCCAATCCGGGATAATATTCTGCTTGCCCTCAGGTCGCTTCAAAATATTTTTAAATTCGTCTATAAAGATGGTATTCACAGATCAAGCAGTCTTGTGTCTGATTTGGGTAACCAGGTTGATGTCCGGGTAGATTCTTATGACAAGGAAGTTCAAGACCTGAGTGGTGGCAATCAGCAAAAGGTTGTTTTATCCAAGTGGCTGGCATCAGAAGCTGAGATTTTTATTTTTGATGAACCAACGCGGGGTATCGACGTTGAAGCGAAAGTCAGAATCCACGACATTATCCGCGGGCTAACGAAACAAGGGGTTGCAGTTTTAATGGTGTCCTCCGAGCTGCCCGAAATCATTGGCATGAGTGACCGAATTCTGGTCATGCATGAGGGCAAAATTGGAGGAGAACTGCCAGCGGAATCGAGCGAAGCGGATATTATGCTGTTTGCAACAGGACAGAAAAATGGAAACGGTAAACCTAGTACCGCTGCCAATGGTCGAGGTGAAAAATGACAACGAAAATAATTAATGGTATTGAAATCAAACGGGAAAATATATTCAAGAAGATACCCCAGGTTTACTATTTCCTGGTGATTGTCACCATACTTGGGATTACCCTGGACCAGGTCTTTGCCAATGGAAATATCCTGTCCAATCCGGTTATCCTCCGTAACATCCTGGTGCGATCTGTTGCTCTGGGTATTGTTGCTGTTGGGCAAACCTTTGTGATGATCGGAGCTTCTATCGATCTTTCAGTAGCGTATACGATCAGTCTGACCGCAGTGATGACTTCATTGATCATCCAAGGAGATCCAGCCCGGACTCCAATGGTTATAGTAATTGTTTTACTGACTGGAGCATTTGTGGGTTTGATCAATGGTTTGGTCATCACCAAACTTAATGTGAATGCATTTATAGCCACCCTGGGCACCGGTTTGGTCATAAAGGGAATTCTTAATGGAACATTTTCGTCAGGTTCTATGGGATCTGTACCAAAAAGTTTTCAAGCCCTGGGTTATGAAGGTTTTGGCCCAGTTCCATATTCAATTATCCTGCTGGTAGCGGTCCTGTTGATTGGCTGGTTTATATTATCCTCGACGAAATACGGCGCGCATCTTTACGCCGTCGGTGGGAATATTTTAATCGGCAGACTGTCAGGTTTGAGAACTTCGCGTGTGCTCATTGGCGCTCATATCATTTCCAGCCTAACTGCCGTGCTTGCTGGCCTGTTTATTGTCAGTAGACTCGGCGCAGGTACACCCTGGGTTGGACCAGATGGAATATATGATCTGGAGTCTGTCGCTACGACTGTAATTGGTGGAACAGCTCTCTCAGGAGGCAGGGGCGGTGTGTTTGGCACATTGGCCGGGGTACTGATCTTCGGTGTGATCGATACTGTATTCAATCAACTTGGCGTTGATACATACTTAAAAATGGTCTTGCGCGGAGCAATTATCATTCTGGCAGTGGCCAGTTATTCTGTCAGATCTAAGAGAGAAGCGGCTTAAAGAGAGAAATTATGTCTATACAAGTGGAAAAACCTACATCAACAAGTATGCTTGACTTGTTAGCAAATATTTGGGCCTGGGTAAGAAAAATTCCACCAGTGTATCCAATCTTTTTGTTGGTTGCTATTGGTGTGAGCCAGTTGAATCCCAATTTCGCTACAGTGAATGGAATCATGGCGTTCATCAGGCGGGCAGCACCTTTGGTTATTCTGGCGATGGGTCAATTATTTGTCCTGGCATCTGGTGGCTTCGATCTTTCACAGGGTTCCGTGGTCACGTTGACCATCATTGGAAGTGCATTAATTATGCACAACCATGAAGAATATACTTATCTGGCAATTGCGATCATGCTTGGATTTGGAATCCTGATTGGCCTGGTCACTGGATTTGTGGTTGCTTATCTAAAAGTACCCTCGTTAATTGCTACCCTTGGTATGCTGCTTCTGGTGAAGGGTGGAGGTTTGTACTGGACAGGAGGGGCACCCAAAGGATATTTATCCGAAGCCTATCGTTTCATTGGAAGGGGTTATATTGATAATGTTCCGTTGATCGGCCGTTTCCCGGTGTCAGGGATAGTTCTGCTTGTGGTAGCAACAATTTTGATTATATTATTCCATAAAACTAATCTTGGAAAGCAAATCCTTGCCATTGGTGACAATGCCCAAGCTGCCAAGTTATCAGGGATCAAAGTAAGACAGATCAGGATGATTGCCTTTATGATTTCTGCAATCACAGCAATTATTGCAGGCATTCTGGTAGGCGGTTATGGCGGTTCTTCTTATACTGCTGGAGAAGGTTATGAAATGCAGTCAGTCTCCGCTGCTGTGATTGGTGGTGTATTATTACTCGGCGGAAAAGGATCAGTATACGATGTGGCTTTTGGCGGGCTGACTCTTGAAGCGATGGTTAGTTTATTGAATTTACTCGGATTACCAAAACCTTATCGCGATGCAGTCCAGGGTCTGATAATCATCGGAGCTGTTGCGTATGCGGGACTGCGCACAAAGAAACGTGATTGATCAAGGATTAATAATTATAATTAATGAACAAAAAAGGAGGTGATATTGCCCGATCATATACTAATTTCGCCCTGCATTACCCATTAGAAAATCTTATCAAGGAGAAGAGTAAAAATGTTTAAGAATAAACTGTTTATTGTGCTCAGCCTGATCCTGGTAGCAGCTTTTGCGCTGTCTGCTTGTGGCGGAGCGGCCCCGGCAGAAGAAGTGGCCGTGGTCGAAGAAGTTGCAGAAGAAGAGGCTGTAGTCGAAGAAGCTGCAGCTGAGAGCCCCGGATTGCAAATGGAAGCGGCAGCTGTAGTTGAAGCCTTCTGGTCCGATGAGGAATACCAGGAATCAATCACCTGGACTGATGACGATGTCCTTAACCCGGAAGCTCCTCTATACCTGCAGTCCCTACTGGACAACAAAGTCGACACCTCCGAGTTCAAGATGGAACCCCCCTACAATGTTTGCTTCTCAAACGCTGGTGTGAACAACACCTGGCGTGTTACTGGCTATGTGACCATGCGAGAGCAGGTTGAACAGCTCCGAGCAGAAGGTCTGGTCAATAACTTTATCCACGTCGACGCTGAAGGTTCCGATGAAAAACAGATTGCTGACATTGAAGACCTGTTAGCCGGTGGACAATGTGATGTGATGATCATCTCCCCCAACTCCACCAACGCGTTGACTCCCATTACTGAGCAGGCTTGTGAAGCGCTGCCGGTAGTTGTTTTTGACCGTGGTGTACAGACTGATTGCCCGACCAGCTTCTTGAAGACCGTTGGTGGCTACAAGTTCGGTTATGATGGCGCTTCCTTCATCGTGGATAACCTTCCCGACGGCGGCGACGTTCTGGCTTTGCGTATCCTCCCCGGTGTGGATGTTCTTGAGCAGCGCTGGGGCGCGGCTCTCGAAGTGTTAGCGGTAAATCCGCAGTTGAATGTGATCGGTGTGGAATTTGGTGCATACAGCAATCCTGATACTAAAGGCATTGTTGCTGACTACATTGATCGTTTTGGTAATATCGATGCCGTCTGGATGGATGCTGGTGGCACCGCAGTGGGTGTTCTCGAAGCCTTCGAAGATGCCGGATTGCCCTTCCCGATTATGGTCGGCGAAGATCAGATGGACTACCTGAAGTTCTGGAAAGAGAATGACCTGACCGCGATTGCTCCCACCTTCCCGACCTTCCAGTGGCGAACTGCTGTTTTGGCCGCTGTGATGATCCTGCAGGGTGAACCTGTTGATGCTCGCTGGGTTCTGCCGCAGCCGAATGTCACCCAGGAAAATCTGGATCAGTACTACCTGCCCGACATGCCCCCTCTCTACTACGCTTTGAGCGGTGCTGAGGACATGACCAACTGGCCGGATGCTTGGAAAGAACTTGACACAACCAAATACGTGGATGTGATCGACTAAACTGTTTTGACATTGAGCCCGGGTTTTTTACCGGGCTCATATCCGTAAAGACTTTTAGTACTTGTGATATTGGGCTGTTTTCATTGGAACTTCTTTGTTAAGCCCATAATCAATAGGGCAGGTCTGCTCACTGGAGTGGACCTGCCCGAAGCACACAGATTGAAAGCAATGAATGCAGCTTGCAGCGCATTCGAGGAGACCTAATAATGATCGAAATTGGATTTCATACAGATGCGTTTAACAGCTCGTATTGGAGTTTTGAAAAATGCTTGCAGTGGGCTCAGGAAAACGATGTTCACTATATCGAATGCGGTACGATCGATGGGGTAAGCTGGCTGCACGGATTGGGTTATCAGCCTCACGTTTCGCTTACAGAAGATCCTTTAGTGCTTAGAAAGAAGATGGAAGGTTACGGCGTGCAGTTTTCTCAGCTTGATGCGGCCTTTCCAGTATCTTTGCCCGAAGGTGCTTCCCTAGGACTTATTTATATACTCAATTCCATCCGCTGGGCCAAATTGGTCGGATGCTCTCATATAGATACAACAGACCACATGTTTAAACCCGAAGGCTTAACCGACGAACAAGCCCTGGACATGATGAAGAAGATCTATTCGGAGGTAATTGAAGTAGCTGAGCTTTACGAGATGTACATCAATATTGAACCTCATGGTTATTACACAACCAAACCAGAGTTTATGGAAAAAATGCTTAATTTTGTGGATTCTCCTTATCTTGGAATGAACTTTGATACCGGAAATACCTTCATCGCCGGTCAGGACCCTGTGGCATTCTTAAAGAAATTCAGGGACAGAGTAAACCATGTCCACATTAAGGATGTTTCCGAAACACTGGCTGCTTCTCTGCGCGGTGAGTTAACAGGAATTGCAGTTAGCAACACCGCTATTGGCGATGGTGTTAACGTCGATAATATCAAAAAATGTTTCGATATCTTTGTGGATATGAAGTACGATGGCGTTGTCAGTATTGAATGTGAAGGGGCAGGTGGCCCAATGATCGAAAAGAGCCTGGCTTTCGTTCGAGAAATGGTTGACGACGCAAATAAACGGATGGCCGCTGCATAACTGAGATATTCGTCAAAATAAGGGATTGCAGATGAACATCCGCAATCCCTTATTTATATTTTTTTGAAAGGCTTGTAATTACAGGATTATAAGTTTCGGCATTCTCAAGGGATATGCGAC
>JAZFRV010000362.1:0-2269 GCA_036445875.1 Anaerolineales bacterium | reverse complement strand
AGATAATTCTTCCTCCAGTGAGTGCGGATATGTGGGTTGGTCATTATCTGGTCTCCAATTTAATAATTCGTACTTGACAGATATGATAAAAGTCTATATAATCCCGCCTAATACCTAGAAGTAGTGTTCCAAGTACCCATCTGGACGGAATTAATTAATGAACATTTTATTATCCTTAATCCTCGTTCTAATTTACCTTCTGGTTCTTATCCTTATTATTGGGATTACGAACCCATTCCGCGTTAGGGCATTCAGGAAGGTGAGGAGCAAGAACTAAAAAAACACATTCCAAAGAATTTTGCAAGAGGCTGCCCAGACCGGGCAGCCTTTTTTGTTTTTAGGAGAAAGTATGAGGTCGGACATCATCAAAAAAGGCTATAAAAAGGCACCCCACCGCTCATTATTGAGAGCAACCGGAGTTGTCAGCGAAGAAGATTTCGAAAAACCATTCATCGCTATAGTTAATTCCTATGTTGATATCATCCCAGGTCATGTTCACCTGCAGGATTTTGGACGGCTGATCAAGGATGCTGTCCGGGCAGCAGGCGCCGTACCCTTTGAGTTCAATACTATTGGCGTGGATGACGGGATTGCTATGGGGCACGCCGGTATGAAGTTCAGCCTTCCATCTCGTGAGCTAATCGCTGACAGCGTTGAAACTATGATCCAGGCTCACCAATTCGATGGTATGATCTGCATTCCAAACTGCGATAAGATCGTGCCCGGGATGGCTATGGCAGCATTAAGGGTAGATGTCCCGGCCATTTTCATTTCTGGTGGACCAATGAAGGCTGGAAAAACACCAGAAGGAGATGTAATTGACCTGGTTTCAGTTTTTGAAGGGGTAGGTGCATATCAGGCAGGTATCATCACTGAAGATCAATTGAATACCCTGGAAAGATATGCCTGCCCTGGCTGCGGTTCTTGTTCTGGATTATTTACTGCAAATTCAATGAACTGTCTGCTAGAGGTGTTGGGGTTAGCATTACCTTTCAATGGTACGGCACTGGCAGGCACGGAGGAACGGGAAACCCTTGCTGTTCATGCAGCGAGTAAGATTCTGGATCTTGTCGAAACAAACCTTACACCCCGGAAAATAGTCACGGCTGAAGCCATCGATGACGCGTTTGCTCTTGATATGGCCTTTGGTGGCAGTACAAATACTGTTCTGCATACACTGGCTTTAGCCCACGAAGCTGGAATTGACTATAACTTGGAGCGGATTAATCGGATAGCCGGGGAAGTTCCCCATCTCTGCAAGATCAGCCCTTCGGGCCCCTGGCATATGGAAGATCTGCACGATGCCGGAGGAGTCCCCGCCATCTTAAATGAACTTGCCAAAGGAGGGATTTGTGTCCATCTGGACCGCCCTACGGTGGCAGGGACGACTCTCGGCAGCTCGATTACGGATAAAGAAATTCGGGATACTGATGTCATTCGCCCTCATGTGGATCCCCACAATAATCAGGGGGGATTAGCTATCCTATTCGGAAATTTAGCTCCAGAAGGGAGTGTGGTTAAGTCTGGCGGGGTTTCCGCCTCAATGCGTAGTCACTCCGGTCCTGCCCGTATTTACGAGAGTCAGGATGAGGCTCTGGACGGGATTCTCAATCACCAGGTGCAGGAAGGGGATGTGGTTGTTATTCGTTATGAAGGACCACAAGGAGGACCAGGCATGCAGGAGATGCTCTCCCCGACAGCAGCAATTGTTGGTATGGGGTTGGGTGAGAAGGTTGCTCTGATTACAGATGGTCGTTTTTCAGGAGGTACCCGGGGAGCCTGTATCGGTCATATCAGTCCGGAAGCTTCTGCCCGGGGTCCAATTGCAGCTCTTCAGGATGGAGATGAGATCATATTTGATCTGGATACACACTCGCTGAATGTCCGCTTAAGTGATGAAGAAATCAAAAACCGTTTACAGGCATTATCACCCTTTCAATCGTCCACGACTAGTTCCTGGCTGCGCCGATATTCACGTATTGTCTCCAGCGCTAATCGTGGTGCTGTTTTAATTTGATGGTTATAGGAATATTTAGTATTTTTTATTCGCTCTAAAGGAGAATTGGATATGGAATTATCAGGAGCAGAGATATTATGGGAAAGCCTTGTCCGTGAGGGAGTAACGGTTGTATTTGGTTATCCAGGGGGAGCAATCATGCCTGTTTACGACGTCATGCTGAGATACCCTGTGCATCATGTGCTTGCCCGTCACGAACAGGGTGCTGCTCATATGGCTGATGGATATGCCCGAACCTCAGACAAGGTGGGG
>JAZFRV010000361.1:0-3622 GCA_036445875.1 Anaerolineales bacterium | reverse complement strand
TTACAAACCCCGGGTAACCGTTACCATATTAAATAAGGACAATTTGCCCCAGGATCGTCTGAAGTCCCTGTCAGATACCCAATAGAGGTGATCCTTTCCCGGCCAGGAACTGAGAAATCCCCAGGGTGTAGGATTTCCATCTTCATTTTGATGGTGTGGGTCAAATGCGCCCAGAACCATCAAATGGCCTCCTGCCCGGCGAACGGCTCCCAACGCGTTGGAAGTACTTTTCCCAAGAGCTATAACCGGTTCCTTATTATGGAAATAAGTGACAGATATAATGGAGAGCACATTTCCCAACCTAAGGTGATCTCGAAGGGTTAATGTATCCCCTCTTTTGATCTTCACTTTGGGGTACAACTCATTCAACTGCCCTAGTTTCTGAAGCATATTTGCGCTTTGAAACACAAAACTCCCATTATTGTTGCCAAAGATGGTGTACCGGGGAGTTCCCTTAAGAAATCTCTTATTAAGCCAATCCACCAACATTTCCCCTGACAGGGAAGTGCCATAAAGCATGTTCAAAATAGTGGCAGCGGCATATTTTCCGCAGTGATTGCTACTTCCCTGGTTTTGTTGAAAAGAAGCCAGCTTTTTTTCAGTCCAGTCTCTCCAGTAAACTGTAATATCTGACATATGCTCTTAATCTCCTGCGTCCCCTTCTGGTCCCTACAGTATACACCGCTGGAAGACGAGGCAGCAACGTAACGATTCTAGGCTATTAATCATACTGAATTGACTTCCAGGGAATCTTTCCCTATAATCCATTCAAGCGGGGTGTTAATTATATTTGACTAATCATAAAAATTAATAATATTTCAGGTTGGTTGTAATGAATAGAAGAACCTCATTATTGATCTTTTTTCTTGGAATCATTGTTTTCCCAATTTCCGGGTGCCTTCCTGGAGCTTATGACACCAGCACTCTCTGCGAAAACAGAAAGGTCGTTTATTGTGAAGATTTTGAAACCATATCTCCATCGGTTTATACATTCAATCCGGGTGGTTCCGGCTGGGCTATATCCGAAGACGAGGTTTTGTCCCAGACATTATTTGATCTACCTGTTGAAGGAAGAACCCCGGATTACCTGGCGGCAATTGGATACCTGAGTAACAATTATGAAGATAACACCCAGGCCTTACTTTACACCGAATCAATAAATCTCACTAACGCAACCCAGGCAACTCTTTATTTTAATTTACTCTACCTTACAGAGCCTCATTGGGATGGTTTGATTCTGATTGCCACCCGCGATCAGGGAGATACCTGGAACGTTCTAGAACCAATCGGTGGATATCCAGACGCCCTCATGTATGAGGGAACCACAACTCCCGGGTATTCAGGAAATAAACCTTATTGGATTCATGAGGAAGTGGATCTGGATTCCTTAGTGGGATCAGAGGTCATCCTCGGTTTTTATTTTCTCTCGGATGCTTTTAATGTGAATTATGGAGTTGCCCTGGATGATATTGTTGTGGATGCGGACATCAACATCGGGCCTGGCGGAGAAACACAGATCCAGGATATTTCCGAGGTGGTTCTGTTTCTCCCGAAGGATCCGCTATTAACAGTTGAGATTCCGCGGCTAACATCCTTGATAGATACTCCCTGTGAAAATGAAGAAATATCCATATTAAAAGAAGGCCAGCGGGCATATGCCAAAGCGATTAACCAAAACGGGGATCGATTTTTTGTCTTGCATCCTGATACCAGTAATTTCTGTTGGGTTGGTCAAGAAGATGTCTGGGTTAATGACCAGGATTTCAGCCTGCCCCAGCTGTCGGACTTAAAACCCGAGGATTTATTTCAGCCGATTTGTGTTCTTAGTAAAGCCCCTATCCTGACAAACGCCACCTGTGATACCCGGGCGGGTTCAGGTGAAGATAATCCCAGCCTGTTACCTTACCAAATCCCGAGCGCGCTGGTTGAGGGTGGACAGATCATAACGGTTGCTGTAGACATTGGAAACGGACCAGCAGGCGATAACTACCAGGAAAATCCGGAGTACAGAATAAGCAGTGTGGATGGCATCCCTGGAGTTAATATTAACCCTGGAATTGGACCCGGTGGAACAATAGCAGCTACAATAAATGGCGTTAAGCAAACCTGCTCTCTGGATCGAGGGCAACCCGGTAGGGTGATTTGTGAGAACCTTTCTCTGGATGCTGCTGGTCCTCTGAATATTGAGATTTGCTGGCAAGGATGGGACGAAAATTCATTCTGCCCTCCAGGACTTTCAGCGAATCCAGCCGGAGAAGGATGTATACTTTTGCCAAATTCAGGATCATGTACCCCGGGATGCCCGGATGGATACCAATATTCCGAGAGGGACGCACGCTGTTTGCCGAAAAGAGACCTGGCAGTTGATGATCAGTATGCTGATTCTTGCCCCGACGGATTTATGATTAATTCTGAGGCTGGTTGCTGTGTATCAATTGAACCAACTGATCGATTGGATTGCCCAACCGGATATTATTATTCGCCAGAAGAATCGAGCTGCTTGAGGGTGCCTGATGAGGGCAACTGTCCAGAAGGAACGCTCTCTCAGGGGGATCCAATTACCTGCGCTCCGGAAATGAATACTATTTCTTCCCTGTGTGCTACCTTTGATGTGAGCTTCCCGGTACCCGAAGTGACCCTAAAGGAAACAACTCGCTGCTTGAGAGGCCCGGGAAACAGTTATGAGATAGTAAGTTCTCTTAAACCATTTGATGTAGTGGATGTTTTAGGCATTGGAGAGGGTGGAGAATACTTAGTAATCAATAACCCAAAATTCCAAATCCCATGCTGGGCAAACATGGATGATTTTTATCTGGAAAAACTGGATCAAACTATTCTTCCGATCATCTCTGAATTATCAACCGATGATCAGTCTTCTGGGGAATCAAATCAGCAACAGCCGTAGGGATCCCTGGTTTCTGACGATACAATTCTAATCCCGGCGGGCATTATTTCTTGTCCAGGTCCAATGAAAAATCCTTGCGCTTGTTCTCTTGAGTGAAGGAACCCCTGAATTACGAAAAACGGTTCATGATTATTGCGAATGGGTACTAATGATGGGTACTGTCTTACCCATGGAGAGTTTCCCATTCCCCCAGGAGCTGTTCCAGCTCCTTCTCGGCATCTCCATATCGCTGACCGAGTAGAACAACTTCTTCCGCATCCCCGGGTGGATCCGCGAGAGTATTAGCCAGGTCCTTTAATTGATTTTCCAATTCCGAGATACGTGTTTCAACATCATGCAAACGGGACATCCGTTTACGGTCATCTGCCAGGGCCCGATTTTTGGCAGATTTTTTATCTTTGTAAAAATCCAGAGATTCCTGATCAAGATTAATGGAATCTTGGGTTGCGGCTTTATCTTCCCGAAGGTAAACCTGGTAGGACTGGTAATTTCCCTCAAAAAGGATTAAATTTTCCACATTCACATCAATTTCCCAAATCTGGCTAGAAAGAGCATTAATCGGATACCGATCATGGGATACCAGGAGAATGGTGCCCGGATAAGCGGCGAGGACTGCCTGAAGAGTTTCCTGCGAGGGAATATCCAGGTGGTTGGTAGGTTCATCTAATAACAGCAAGTTGGCATTACTTAGGGAAAGTTTTGCCAATGCTAGTCGAC
>JAZFRV010000360.1:0-4438 GCA_036445875.1 Anaerolineales bacterium | reverse complement strand
GGAAGAATTGTCTAATCTGTACGATTCGTTTCCCCGGCTTTGGCATGATGAGAACAGCGTTCCAGAAAAGTGTTTCATCGGATGTCCGCATGTCAGCCTGAGGCAATTGTATTGGTGGACAGAGACTATTAAACAGGAATTAAAAAACACCAAGAGAGACCAAGTAGCCGTGGAAACAATTCTCTGTAGTGCGCCGCAAATCCTGGATAAATTTAGAGAAGACAAAAATGCATCTGATTGGCTGGAACAGGCAGGTGTTAAATTAAGCGCTTGTTGCTGTGAGACAATATTTGAAACCGGACTTAAAGCTGGTCACCCTGTCATTACTAATTCAAACAAGTTAAGAGCTTATTCATCTGCCAGGTTCCTCCCGGACAATGAATTGGCGCAGGTGTTGGTTGCCGGTGAGTTTAAAGGGGCTGATAATGACTGATTACTTTAAGGGCAGAAATATTGTTGCGGGGGTCACCGAGGGGGAAGCGGTTGTCTCGCGGACAGGGTTTAACGCCTATGCCAGCTTTTATAACAGTTTAGCAGATGATGTACAGATAGCTATTTGTGCTGATAGCGGCAATCAGGACACCTTTAGCAAAATCCTCTCTGGAAAGATCCTCTGTATTCCAAATAGCATAGGTTCTACCTCGGCTGGTGCAGTCTGGCAGAGAATTGTTAACCTGGGTATTGCACCAAAAGCAGTTCTATTTTCCCAAACCATCGATTCTTTGGCTGCAGGCGGATTGATTGTAGTTGATGTTTGGGGTGAAAAGAAAATATGCGCGATTGATAAACTTGGTAATAAGTTCCTGGAGACAATTCAAGAGGGTGATTGGATCAAAATTCAGAAAGAAGGCTCAATTATCATTGTTACCCGTAGTTAAAAACATGGCAGAGTAATTTGATCCACGCCCCGAGAGGGTTTTTGGAATTTTCTTACCATGTGGTACAGAAATTGCTCCTAATAAGGCTGATATGTTGAATACAAAAGTTCTTGATTGGATTGAAGGCTATATTTTAACCAGAATTCTCGTTTTTGGAGATTTTATCGGCACTGTAAATCGATCTAATTTCATGATTGATTTAGACACTAAGGGAGAATATTTCCGTAAGTTCGAGGGGCAAAGAATTCAAGCCCTGACCTTGCCGGTAAAAAACAGGAATTTGAGCAACCTCCTGGGAGAAATCGAGGCAATTTTTCAGCAGGGTTGGGAACTTTTGGACGCCGGGGAATGGACCGAGGACGATTTTGATCAGGTTTATGAGTTAAGCCGACAAATCAGCTCCGAAATACTTTCAATAAGAGGGGAATATTTAAAGAGAGTTTCCATTGACCAGGTTGATATAAAAAGAATCTAATGATCTGAAGTTTTATTACCAGACAGAATTTTCCCTCATCCAATATTGGGCTGCTGTCCAGGATGTTTTGAAGAGTACGGCTAGCAGCTGCTGAGCATTATCCAACAGCCTGTACGGGAAGAGAGGAACTTAGTTGATCTTCTTCGAATATTTTTCCCAATAAGGTTTCCGCAATTCTCTTTTAAGAATTTTTCCAGTCCCCCCTTTTGGGAATTCTTCTCGGAATTCAACGGATTTTGGTGCTTTATAATTCGCAATTTGGCCTCGGACAAAACCGATAATATCTTCTTCAGACACTGTTTCGCCAGGTTTTAGAACGACCAGAGCTTTGCTTACCTCCCCCCACTTTTTGTCAGGGACTCCAATCACAACCACTTCAAATACCCCGGGATGGTTCTGGATCACTTTCTCGACTTCGACAGAAGAAATGTTTTCACCCCCGGAGATAATGATATCTTTCTTTCTATCCACTATGGTTAGGTAACCTTCATCATCGATCACGGCCATATCTCCGGTATGGAACCACCCGTTTACAATGGCTGCATCGGTTGCATTTTTATCTTTGATATACTCATGCATTACCTGATTTCCCCGGACAATAATCTCCCCGATGGATTTTTCATCGGTTGGCACATCAGAGCCATCGTCATCTACAACCCGGATGCGGACACCCACCAGGGGTAATCCCGTTTTAGTTTGATAGGATCTGCGAGTGGAGGTATCCGAAGTTAAGTGCTGCTTGGGTCTGGCAATTACTATAAACGGAGAAGTCTCTGTTAATCCGTATCCCACATATGCCCGGCAGCCCAGCTTTTCTTCAATCGACTCAATCAGGGCATAAGGAGAGGGCGCCCCACCAAGGACACACTCTTTTAAACTGCTCAGATCATACTTCCCCAAATCTGGGTGTTGGAGGACACCATTAAAGATGGTCGGGACTCCCAGGATTTTTGTAACCTTTTCTGTTTCAATCAATCTTAAGATTTCTCCAAAATCTATCTTTCGCAGCATAACATGACGTCCCCCAACGGCAGTAAGAAATTGCGGTGTTCCCCAGCCATTAACATGGAACAGGGGCACAACGTGTAACAAAGTATCCTCATCACTTACCTGGAATCCAGGGATGGCCGTTAAGGTATGGATATATAAGGAACGGTTTGTAATTGCTACACCCTTCTGTTGACCAGTGGTGCCGGAAGTATAAAACAACTCAACCACAGCATCTTCATCAACATCATCAAGATTAATATCAGCCTCTGGAGATGCCAAATCCAGGAGGCCTTCGTAGTCATCCGCCCAAGTAGGAAGATTGCTGGATTCCATAATAATGAAGTGCTCAACATGCACTAGATTTTTTCGGATGTTATCGACCAAGGGGAAAAAATCATTGTGAAAACACAGGACTTTGGTTTCGGCGTGGTTTAAGATGTATTCAATTTCGGCAGTGGCAAGCCGAAAATTAACAGGATTCAGCACAGCCCCGATTTGGGGTACAGCGTAATAGGATTCGAGTAATTGATGAGAATTGTATGTGATAAAGGAAACTACATCGCCTTTCCCAACTCCCAATTTCGATAGAGAATTTGC
Source organism: Anaerolineales bacterium (assembly GCA_036445875.1). GTDB lineage: Bacteria > Chloroflexota > Anaerolineae > Anaerolineales > UBA11858 > B10-G9. The sequence goes on along the minus strand of JAZFRV010000360.1, from coordinate 1,498 downwards.
CAGCCTGTTTACGCGTTGATCGTATTCTAGATAAGTAAAGCGCTGTTTACCATCTACGATGCCAACTTTGTTCCCAAATAGGGAGACTGCTCTTTGACGAAATTCTAGAGGGTTCAGAGGAACTTTCATTTTTCATCCTTAAAATTTTGATTAAGTATTGATTTAAGTGCCATTATTATGTATTATATACTATAAGGCAGACAGACTAGTCTGTCTGAAGTCATCATATTTATATTGTTATGAAAAATAAAGAAACTATTATCCACGAAGCTCAAAAATTATTTTCATTGAATGGATATTTGAATACTGGTATCAACGAAATCATCGAGGTGGCTGGCACCTCCAAAGGGGGTTTTTATAACCATTTTGCCAGCAAAGAGGAACTATTTCACGCAGTCCTGGCAGAATCACAAAGAATTTGGCGGGAAAAAGTATTCGATTCTATCAAAGATTCTGAAAGCCCTCTAAAAACAATCGTCAAAATTTTGACGAATTATAGAGATAAATACCTGAAAGACTCCGAAAATTTCCCCGGAGGATGTATTTTTATTACTTTTTCTATTGAACTAGACGATACCCATCCCCATCTTGTGAAAGAAGTCCACCAGGGATTTCAGGGTTTTAAAGACCTGCTCAAGCGGCTGCTGATGGAAGGGATTGAAACTGGCGAATTGCCCGACGACCTGAATCCAACCACAGTTACGGAGATGCTTTTCACTGGTATGTTAGGCGCGTCGGTTCTTTTTGGGGTTGATAAATCTCAAACCACATTAGATTGCTCGATTGATTCTTTGATTGAATACATATTAATGCTTTCCAATAGAAAAGTGATTAACCATATCAGGCAGAGTATTCCCGTCGGTATTCAAGAGGATTGTTTCGATACTGATGGAGATTAATCTCCATGATCTATAAATAAATACAAAACAAATCTCAGCCGAGGTTATATTGCTGATCAACCAATTCGGAGATGATAGATGATTGTTCTTGTTGTCCGCAGACTATTGCTCGCTCTGGTAACTCTTTTTATTATCTCCTTAATTGTTTTCATGGGAGTTGAGGCCTTGCCTGGTGACTCGGCGACCGGATACCTAGGCCAATTTGCGACTCCGGAAAGTTTGGCTGCTTTAAGGGAAGAGTTTGGGCTTAATGACCCCATCCACGTGCGATACTTTAACTGGTTGGGGGATATATTACGGGGAGACCTAGGGACATCAATGGTGAAGAGAAAACCGGTTGCTGAGTTGATTGGAAAGCGGTTTCGCAATACTGTTGTCTTAACTGTTGCCGCAGGGTTGGTAGGAATACCACTAGCGATCATTCTTGGTGTAATTTCTGGTCTGATGAGAGACAAATGGCTTGATGTTGTTATTTCAACTACATCGATTATCGCAATGACTCTACCTGGATTCGTCACTGCAATTATTCTGATTTATATATTCGCACTTCGCCTGGAGTGGTTTCCGGCGATCACCTTGTTACCCACAGATGTACCTGT
>JAZFRV010000359.1:0-5725 GCA_036445875.1 Anaerolineales bacterium | reverse complement strand
TGTATTCTGCAGAACGATCTGATAATTCACCCCTTATAATCGCCGGCGGACACGCAATCTTTAACCCGGAGCCAATTGCGCCATTTATTGATGCCGCCGTAATAGGTGAAGGCGAAGAAATTATTATTGAAATCTTAGAAAACTATCAATCCCATAAAAACAATCATCATTCCAGATTAGAAACCCTTGAATCATTATCTCAAATTAATGGAGTTTATGTCCCTTCTTTCTACAAGCCAAAGTATCATTCAGATGGGATCTTCTCGCACCTGGAATTAACTAACCACACCGCTCCAGAAACCATCCAGAAACGTATCGTCGGTACATTGCTACCTCCGCCCCTCAAACCAATTGTTCCCTATATCGATACTGTCCATAACAGAGCGCCATTGGAGATAATGCGGGGCTGTACCCGGGGCTGCCGGTTCTGCCAGGCTGGAATCGTCACTCGCCCTGTTCGGGAACGATCAACCAAGGATATTCTCCAGGCAATGAAGTTACTCATTCCCAACACAGGGTACTCAGAAATCGGTTTATTATCTCTTTCTTCTTCTGACTATACGAATATTGTTGATTTGATCCAAGCTATTAACGAACAGTTTTTAGACCAGAATATTGCTATTTCACTACCATCTCTCCGGATAGAATCTGTTTCCGTTGAGTTAATGGATGCCCTGGCTGGTAAACGCCGAGGTGGATTTACTCTCGCACCTGAGGCCGCTTCTGAACGTCTCAGGAAAATTATCAACAAACCAATCTCAGATGAACAACTCCTGAATACATCCCGGGAGATCTACCAGCACGGTTGGCATACTATTAAACTATATTTCATGATTGGTCACCCATCTGAAACACAGGAGGATGTCCAGGCAATCGCGGATCTATCCAAGAAAGTCCTGGCAGAAGGTAACAATATTATCGGAAATCGAGCACAAGTGCATGTCAGTGTGAGCACATTTGTCCCCAAGCCGCATACACCATTCCAATGGGTTGGGGTATGCACAACCCAGGAAATTAAAACTAAACTTGATTTACTGCAAGCTGAGGTCCGCGGGAGGGGTTTAAAGTTAAATTGGAATGATCCCGAGCAAACCCAATTCGAAGCCTGGTTGTCCCGGGGAGATCGACGACTGGCTGATGTGATCTATCAAGCTTGGAAAATGGGAGCTAAATTTGATGCCTGGAATGAACACTTCAAATATCAGCGCTGGCTGGATGCATTCTCTCAGGCAGGACTTAAACCTGATCAATACACAACAAGAGAACGATCATTTAAGGAAAATTTCCCCTGGGATCATATTGAGACGGGAGTGAAAAAAACCTTATTGCTCGAGGATTACGAATGGAGCAAAACCGGGAAAATTCGCCCGGATTGCCGAGGTGATTGTTATGCCTGCGGAATACTTCCATCCTATTCGGATCTCCGTCATCTAAATCCTGGATCCATTTGGCTTTGTCCGGAAGTGGTTCGCTAATTTCCCGCTGCAATTAAGCAATACATTAGGTTCAAATGAAAAAACAGCGTTACAGAGTAACTTTTTCCAAAACTGAAGAGATGCGATTTACAGGCCACCTGGACTTAATTCTCACCTGGGAAAGAACCTTTCGTCGGGCTGGATTGCCCCTATCCTACAGCGAAGGGTTTTCCCCGCGGCCAGTCTTAAATATGGCAGCTCCCCTTCCTCTTGGTTTCACCAGTACAGGCGAAATTGGGGATTTCTGGTTATCAGATATCATTTCAATCGATAAATTTCACCCTGCTCTAGAAAAATCTCTTCCCCCAGGTCTAATAATTCGGGAAATCAGGGAAATTGAAGATATTTTTGGACCCAAACTTCCAACCCTGGTTTTAGCCGCATCCTATTTAATCGCCCTTAATGAAATCCCTGCTGATTTAGCAGCTGTTATAGATGGATTAATCATTTCTCAAAACATTATCAGGGAACGAAAAGGAAAATCTTACGATCTTCGCCCTCTTATAAAATCCATTGAACTTGATCAATCAAATCCAAAAACAGTTCAGATGACTTTATCCAATCTCCCCGGTGCAACCGGGCGGCCCGATGAAGTTCTAGCAGCTCTTGGGATCCCTTTTCTAGAAACCCGGATTTCCCGGAAAGAAATTATCCTGGATTCAAATGGAAAATAATATCTTTGGTTTTTTTATATCAGTTTTGGCCGGCATCATCCCGATGTTGATCTATGCCTGGTTCCTATTTATTCTGGATCGGTATGAAAAAGAACCCCTGAAATTACTGCTGGGTGTATTTACCTGGGGTGCTGTAGTCGCAGCTGGCGCCGCGTACCTCATAAACACCCTTTCTAGCATCGGGATTTATATGATTACCCAGTCAGATTTTGCTTCTCAGTTGACCGTTTCCACCCTGGTCGCGCCAGTAGTGGAAGAAACACTTAAAGGAGCAGCTGTTTTAATTGTTTATTTAATATTCCGCTCTGAATTTGACTCTCCCTTGGATGGGATTATTTATGGCGGCGTAACCGCCCTGGGTTTTGCAGCAACAGAAAATATCTGGTATATCCACAAATTGGGTTTTTTGGAAAGCGGTTGGCGCGGGTTGCTCGATCTAACATTGATCCGGGTAGTTCTGGTGGGATGGCAGCACCCCTTTTACACAGCTTTTATCGGTCTGGGATTTGCATTAGCGCGCAGATCAACTCAAGTACTCTGGAAATGGGCTGCTCCGATAACGGGCTGGTCCGCGGCGGTATTCTTACATCTCCTACATAATTTGTTTGCCAGCCTGATGCACAGCAGAAGTGGCATGATTTTTTCAACTGTCTGGGACTGGAGCGGTTATTTTGGATTATTGATCTTGGTGCTTTTCTTTATAAATAGAGAGCAGAATTGGATGCAAGAATACCTGGAAGCAGAGTATAAACAAGAATTACTCTCCAAGACTCACTATCAAACAGCCTGTTCTGCCCTGAAACAAAGCATTGTATTTCTAAAGGCCAGAATATACGGTAAATATTCCGAGACCCGCCTCTTTTACCAGGCTTGCGGTGACCTGATGCATAAAAAACGGCAGCTAGTCCGCCATGGTGACGAACTTGGAGCTGCCCTTGAAATTCAACGATTGAGGTCAGAAATAAGGAAATTAGCTGAAAATATCTAAGTAAATATTGTCTATGCGCAATAAGGATACTTATGGACTGGACTCAATCAGCGCTCTCAATTAATCCTCAACAAATAGAGCATGAGATTATTTCTTTTATCAAAGATCACTTCAATTCCCTTAATCGTAAAGTTGCCATCCTGGGTTTGAGCGGCGGCTTGGATTCATCAGTTATGGCAGCCCTCGTTGCTAAATCTCTCGAAAAAGATCAGGTTAAATTATATTATTTACCGGAACGTGACAGTAAATCAACTCACCGTCGCCATGCTATTTTCTTGGCTGAAAAACTTGAGGCTAATCTGACAATAATAAAAATCACACCAGCCCTCAGGGCACTCAATATATACAGGTTGCTTCCACTTAGTTATTTTCCTGGACAGAAATTAAAGGCGCAGGCAGTGAGTTTTGGGAAAAAACAACTTCTCTCCAGATCAAATGGGGAATTTCTTTCAACAAGATTGTCTGCTTCAGGTGGTTCCTGGGTTGCCCGGGGAAATGCTTACGTCTCCGCCAAACATCGCTTGCGGATGGTGGCACTTTACAAAGAAGCGGAGCGTATGCGAGGAATGGTAATCGGTGCTGCAAATAAAACTGAATGGATGACAGGCACCTTCACTCAATGGGGTTGTGATCAATGCGCTGACTTGATGCCGATCCTTCACCTGTACCGGAGTCAATTAATCCCCCTGGCGAAACACCTGGAATTACCTGATGAGATCATCACCAAAAAAGCGGACCCGGATGTCCTACCGGGATTTGACGATAAAGGCGAACTCCTGGGTTCTTTCCGGGAAGCAGACCTGATCCTGTGGGGCTTGGAAAATCAGATTTCCCAAAATGACCTCCAGAATAGGTTTGGCTCAGAAAAAGTAGCGTATATTCAAACTTTGGTTAAGAACTCTGCCTACTATCGGGAATCTCCCTACTCTTTACTTTAGCAGGCTTGTGTCACGACTACAGTTCTGGTAGAATTTTCTCGAGCCCCCATAGCTCAGTGGATAGAGTGTCGCCCTCCGGAGGCGAAGACCTGCGTTCGAGTCGCAGTGGGGGTGCTGTATTCAGAAAAGCCCCTTGAGGATGATCTTGAGCAGTTTTTATCTCTGATTCGGTTTGATGGTAGGCATAATTGGAAGATTTTCCGGATTTTCAAAGCGAGTAGAAATAAACTATTAACAATTTTTGGTTCGAATCACAGTTTCAATTTTCAATGAACAGTAATGAGCTTGCTAAGGATTCGAGTCCGCTACTCGCTCAGCTAATCATAAGCCAATTTTATTTCCAACATGAAATTAGAGGTGGATATTCAGAGCCTGCAATAAAATAAAGCTAGATTCGGTTTGAAAAAATAAATCAAGGCGATTGAAATGAGCAAAAAGGATCTCCGTCAACGAAATGCACCGTTGGAAATAGCCCCCGAGGATTTCAGGGATCTTGGGTATCAAGTTATCGATCAATTAGCTACATTCCTTGAATCTTTACCTCAGCGGCCTGTTACGCCTGGGGAAACCCCCTCTGATATCAGAAAACTTCTAGGAAACAACACACTTCCTGATGAAGGAACATCTCCAAAAAATCTTCTTGACGATACGATAGAGTTATTAGTTCAACATTCCCTATTTAACGGACATCCTCGCTTCTGGGGATATATCACTTCTTCGGCAGCACCAATAGGAGCATTAGCGGATTTAATCGCAGCGACAATCAATTCAAATGTCGGGGCTTGGGTAGCGTCGCCAATAGCATCAGAAATCGAGGCCCAAACAATTAAATGGATCGGGGAAATGATCGGTTATCCTTCAGATTGTGGGGGGCTCTTTGTGAGCGGGGGCAACGTCGCTAATTTTGTTTGTTTTATGGCTGCCCGGAATTCAAGAGTACCTTGGGAAATAAGGGAAAAGGGAATTGCATCTGGGAACAGTAGTCGGTTAGCCGTTTATTGTTCAGCGGAAACACATACGTGGATTGAAAAGGCAGTTGACCAACATGGATTGGGAACAAAATCGCTTAGATGGATAAAAACAGACGATAATTTACAAATGGATGTAACCGCTTTAAAAGACCAAATCATTGAAGACAAAAGAAATGACATTATACCCTTCTTAGTGGTAGGCACAGCTGGATCGACGGGTGTGGGTGTTGTTGATCCACTTCCATCAATATCTGAAATATGTCGGGAATTCGACCTGTGGTTCCATGTTGATGCGGCATATGGTGGCTTTGCAGCCTGTTTACCAGACGCGCCATCTGATCTATTAGGGCTAAGTGAAGCCGATTCAATTGCAATTGATCCCCACAAGTGGCTTTATTCTCCTCTTGAGGCTGGCTGTGCGCTTGTCCGTGACCCTAACAAGCTAAAGGATGCATTTAGTCATCATCCCCCGTCTTATTATAGGTTTGATGAGAATCCCGAAGAAAGTCCAATAAATTATTATGAATTTGGACCTCAAAACTCACGTGGATTCAAGGCTCTAAAGGTGTGGATGGCTCTAAAACAAGTAGGACGAGATGGATATGTGCGGATGATTTCAGATGATATTCAATTGGCGCGGGAATTGTTCAGTCTGGTTAAAGACCACCCATCTTTTGAA
>JAZFRV010000358.1:0-2715 GCA_036445875.1 Anaerolineales bacterium | reverse complement strand
TTTTGCATTTAGGGCAGCGGAAGTCAAAATGCACAAGATCATCTTCTTGGATGATATTTAGAGCATGGTTAACCATATGGCGGCTGACAGTTATTGGCATTCTACAGCTGTAGCATCGGATCTGCATATTTCCTCACTCATCGTCAAATTAATCTTTGGATATACTCGTTTCTATTTTAGCATATTATTGTTTCCAATTATTTGATCGATCTGAATGGAGGTCGTTTTCTCATTGCCAGGATTTTCAAACTGGTGTTATTCTTCCTGCCAAAATTGAATAATTGGATAAGGTATAATCCAACCATGAAAAAATTTTACACTACTAAGGGTGACGACGGAACTACCGGGATCTTGGGCCAAGAAAGGGTTCCAAAAAATCACCCCCGGATTAATGCCGTTGGGGCTGTGGATGAATCCTCGGCGGCATTGGGTTTTGCACGGGCTCAGGCTGGTGATCCTGAAATTCACCAACTGGTTAAAACCATTCAGGAAAATTTATGCCAGATCATGACTCTGCTGGTGCTAGAAAAACCGAATCCAGACAAATTTCCTGAATTATAGAAATCTCAACTAGCGTGGTTGGAACAGAAGATCGACCACTACAGTGATCTTGTAGACCAACCCCAGGGATTTATCTTGCCAGGAGAGTCTATTGCATCTGCTGCCTTCGGTGTAGCTCGCACAGTCGTTCGTCGTGCTGAAAGAATAGTAGTTCAGCTGGGTGAGGATGGCTTATGGGTTTCCGAAGGAATCCTTCCCTACCTCAACCGCCTTTCTTCTTTAAGTTTTGTCCTGGAACTATACACATCTGAACATCGAACTTCCCAAGCAGGCAATAATTCATGACCGGTACAATACTGAATGGGATAACGATCCTAGTTGGTGGTCTATTAGGACTCCGATTTGGTAAATTGCTCTCTGAAAAAGCCCGGGAAACAATTTTGATTGGTCTGGGTTTGTTTACTATTGGTATTTCGGTAACGATGTTCCTTGAAACAAACAACTCCCTGATTGTCCTTGGCGGGATTCTAATCGGCGGCTTATTGGGAGAGTTCCTGAAGATTGAATCCCGAATTAATAAGTTGGGAATCATCCTGGAAAACCGGTTTAAGGGGGGCTCAGTGGATTCTTCTGCTGGAGGTACTTTTGTGCGGGGTTTTATGACCAGTTCAATATTATTCTGTACTGGACCCATGGCAATTCTTGGAGCTATCCAGGACGGTCTGGTTGGAGATTATCAATTACTGGCGATCAAATCCATCATGGATGGTTTTGCAGCATTTGCAATGTCCGCCGCACTTGGAATAGGTGTGCTCTTTTCAGCGCCTATCGTTTTTCTTTACCAGGGTGGATTCAGCTTGCTTGCAGTTCAGCTGCAGGAAATCATGTCTCCGGAAATGATCGCTGAAATGACAGCGACTGGGGGATTACTATTGATTGGATTAGCAATCAGCAGTCTCTTGGAAATCAAACCCATCCGGGTAGGTAATTTCCTTCCCAGCCTGGTAATCAGTCCTCTGATTGTTTATCTATTGTCCCTGATTTAATGGATTCCAGGTATGTCTATCCATCCTCTTGCCCGGAAATACCTTAGCGATAGATAGTATATTGATATACTGGATAAATTTCATCTAATTGGATAAATCCGAATTTTTTATACAGCTCGAGTGAAGCTTTATTCCTGGCTTGGGTATTAACTGAAATCTGAATAATCCCTTCCCGTTGAAAACGATCCAATAAGTCTTCCACCAGGGCAGATCCTACTCCAGATTTTTGATATTGGGGATCAACCGCAAGGCGGGCCAGATGCCCGCCCTGTGGATTGATTGTACTGATCTGGTAACCAGCTATTTGGTTATTAATAATCACAACCGATGCAGAGATCTTTTCCTGGAAGGCGATCTCAATATGACGCAGGGTGTTTCGCCAAATCGGATCAAAAGCAATCTGGTCTATCTCATATACTCGAAGGAAATCTTCTCTTCCCATGTCCCTGATAAAATGGGTTTCCTTTTTCTCGGGCCATTTTGCTTGAGCAGCATCCCAGACCAAGATCACTACTTGATAAGCTTCCTGAAATCCAGACCCGGCGAGCAAATCAATCATTTTATCTTTGACTACGAGGGAATTTACCTGGTGGACAGTGGTATATTCCTCCAACCACCCCAGAGCTGAAGGCCAGAGTGTTTTCCAGGCCTGGGGGATTAACATACCGGGTGTTACTGCAAACAAATGCAGCCAGGTTATCCCATCATCATCAGGCGGACAAGCTAGGGCAGCTGAAATTCTTGTTTGGTTTTCAAGCACCAGGTAAGGTTGCTCTCCCAACCACTCCAGGGGAGAAAACCAACCCAGATGCTGATGGATAAAGGATCTTTTTTGGAGCAATCTAACCATCTGATCCCGGTCATTAATTTCGGCTTTTCTAAGATTCAGCTCTTGATTATTCAAAAACATAATCTACATTATCCTTAAATTGAACAGTATCCATAACTTCTGGCAGCGGGGCAATATAAATTTCCTAACGGGATATCCCACTGGAATCAAATTCTATGGACTAGAAAAATTCTATTTTTCCATCAAGTCTTGAGGAATTTTTAGAAGTTTAAGAAATAATTTCTGCCTTAAATTGGGTTTTTCAACTTGTTTGAGTCCTTCTTGCATCGAGTAGAGTGCACCAATTACATCGCGTGATCTAAGTTTAAGCGCTGATAT
>JAZFRV010000357.1:0-10681 GCA_036445875.1 Anaerolineales bacterium | reverse complement strand
CAATGGTCTGATTGGAGATCGACAATCCACCCTGCCAAGGAGTGGAGGATTGGGAAAATAACTTCCAGGCAGATTTGAATAACAGCCAAGACAACCCCAGCTGAATACCGCGGATGACCGGTTTTGGAAAGGCTTTAATTACCCAGCGGTCAAGTTTACCAAAACCCATCCCTAAGAAAGTCAATGCGTTCCAGATCGCGCCGGTGACAATAACCGCAGGGGAGAGCCCAAGAGCCAAAGCTACAGCAGAAACGGATTTAAGCGGTTGAACTGGAATTGGCAATCGATATATAAAAGCAACCAGAATATAAGCTATGCCTACTCCAACGAACACTGGGGCCGCATCCATTCCATTAATTGAAATAAGTGCCAGGATGAGCGGCAGCATTACACCCAAATCAGCTAAAGCTCCGGAAAATTCAGAAAGGGAAAAAACAAACGAGTTTCGAAATTTTTGCTTCTGCATTTAGCCTCCGCTCACAGGGGGAAAGAGCACAATTTCGTCATCAGAATTCAAGGTCTGATCGGGATCGGTATATTTTTGGTTAACTGCTACGATTACGGTGTTAATAGATGCTTCCAAAACAGGATATTCCTGAATCAATGTGCTCAATAAGGTTTCAACTGAAGCTGAAACTGGAACATGAATCTTGATTGTGGAGGAACCAACCAGGTCTTTTAGAGAAGCAAATAAACGGATAATAAGGTACATGATTGATTACACCTTCACAAAAGTTGATGTGTTTTGCTTAGCAAAGATTGGGCTAGTTACTCTGTAATAACTTGATCCGCAACATGCTTTGCATAACAATTTTGAACCATTCCAGATTTCACGCTCATTAATGATTTCTTCTCCGCAAATATCACAATTTACCCTCACTCCTGGCCGGCTGATAATATCGGCAATAGAAGTGGTGAGTTGAATTTCTTCAATGAAAACTAATTCCTCTATTGGCATCTCCTGGTATCCATCCAATTGAGCAAAATAAGACTTTTTATGTTGAGGGGCATACTTTAAAGCTTTCTCGCGAATATCCAAATGAGGCGCAACTCTTACCACACGACCAACTTTTGTGTCTATGAAAGTTGCCGCTATCTTGCCGTAATCCTCCACGCGCAAAGTGCGATGACCAACAGTACAACCTGTTGCTACTTCCACACCATCAGCAAAACAGCCGTCAGTTTCAACAATCACCACCAAACGTTTCTTCTGGTGACCTACATCAATCTTTAAGACATCGGCTCCAGCCAAACCCAGGCGTACACCGATCACCTGGCGAGGACAGAGATGTGTGTGCCGGTTGGAAGATAATTTAAGTAACAATTGAAGATCTGTCATTCGGTTCTCCTCTAAATTCTGAATAAAAAAAATTCGCAGGGATAACTCCCAGCGAATCTTAAACTCTCACGCAGGTAGTCTCCTTTTCAATTCCATCCCAAAGGGATTTCGGGGGGCCAGGGCGTTTCCACCATCGACCAGGGCTACCTTTTCAGGATAGCTGTCCCTTAAACCTTGCGTTTTGTGAACGGTTAGGGCTAAAGGATCGGAGGTTCAATTTATCGTATGTCAGTATTCAATTCACTATAATTATAATTCTTTTTCTCCTTCGCCATTAAATCCTTCTTTGAATGCCCGAATTTCACTGCCGAGTTCACCTGATATCTTTCCAATTCGATTAACACCAAACAAAATCACGACGATCGTCAAAACTATAATCAATTCGGTGGTCCCTATTCTGAGCATTTTCTTTATCCTTCTAATCTGATATCAAGAACGTCAAGCTCATTGTACAAGAAAGCATAAGTGGTCTCAACAACCTGCCGATAAAATGAATCCCGGTCAGCTTCTTCCAGCGCTTTTTTGGCGAATTGTGGGAACCAGCGTGCTAAGTGATCTCTCAGAAATCTCCTCTGTTCTTGTTGACTATCTGCCAATACTTCCTGATCATTATTTTGAAGAGCAATGAGTTCCTTTTCACATAAGAATGACATGAACTCCAGCTGAACAGCTACGTGGTCAGGTAGTTCATTCATCTCTGGAGAGACAGCCAATCCCGCTAAACCGTATACACCACTCAGCTCAGCCCCGATCATTCCATCAGATTGACCAGGGAGTTTCAAATATGTGGTTTCATAAGGCGGTACTTTTGGCTTCACCAAAAATAGACGATTGTACTCATTAACAAGCGGTAAGCGGTCATTTAGATCAAGGTCGATAATTTTGGAAATAAGCTGCCGAAGTTTATCAGCAAATTCATACTCATTCCAATAAAGCCTTGAATTGTGTAATTCTTTCACTCCTGTTTGAAGATCAGCCAGCATTTCTTCTTGTGGATAAAGAAATACTGAACATAAGAGCCGGTAAAGCGTCTGGCGAAAAAGAGTCTGCATTGACAAATTATTAACTACAGCAGTGGAGGGCTCGAGCGGTCCCACCTTATTCCCTAATTCCTGGGAAAGTGTCATTGGACATCCTTATCAGGTAAAAGTTCAAAGACCACGGCAGCCAAGAATACAGATCCGACACCAATAATAAAGAAGACCGGGGCAAAAGGAATCCGAGGATTGCTGCTGGCCTCACTTGTGATTGCTCCTATAGGAGCTGCAAGGTAGAAAAAACTTACCGCCTGGAGAGCAAACCCGAAAATTACCATTAGAATCGTTACGATTTTCCGCATTATTCTCCTCCTTCGACTATCTCAATGACTTCCATGATCGGGAATATTTTAATAAAACTGATATAGAGTAAAGTTCCCAATGCGAAGAGGCCCAGGACAACGCTGTATTCGATCCAAGTGGGAGTATAGGAACCAATCTCGTAGGGTAGCAGTTTCCCATGGGTCTGAGAAGGAACGACGATCAAATACCGCTTTACAATCGCAGCAACATTAACAAGGAAACCGCTGATAACGATCCAAGCCATTTGATAACGCTTGAATATAAATTGCCAGCCGAGAAGTAATAATGGTATCACCAATGCTGCAACTGTTAACCAGTAAGCCCAAGCATAATCCCCTGTGTACATAGCGTTAGCAATGATTAATTCGTGTGATTGGGCAGTGTATGTTATCGTAAGCCACTCGACTACCAGGAAATATAAGTAGACAACGATCAGGACCATTAAGAAATCGCTAAGCCATTTGAATACATCTATATCCAGAATTTCCTCTGTATTCAGCACCTTTCTTAAGATTGCCGCAATAATGATTAAGAATCCAATGCCAGATACACCGGCTAATGCTACAAATTCAGGAGCCTGTAACGAACTAAACCATCCAGGTCGACCTACCTGCAACCCAAAAACAAAGCCAAGGGTAGAATGGGCAGTAATCAAGAGCGGTACAATTGCTATCGCTAACCAGAAACTGGTTTGATGATGTCGTTCCTGTTCAGCAGGTGTGTCCTTATAGCCAGCAGACCAAATGCGGAAAAAGCCTTGCAGTTTTCCGGGTATTTTTGCCAAGATAGCGGCATCCCTTCTGCCATCAAGGTAAAGGTAAACCTGACTGGCAAAGAGATAACCAGCAATGACCAATGTGAACGTTCCGAAAAAAGGTGATCCAGGGCGGGCATACCGGAAGAGGTTTACCAATGCTCGGGCAGGTTGACCAAGGTCAACAATGACGACCAAAGCCCCAAGGATAAGAGCAATAACCGTAAGTGCTTCTGCCATTCGTGCGATTGGTTTAATCTTTTCAAGACCCAGTAATCTGATCATGGCAGCAATGCTAATCCCAGTAAAGCTCAAACCAATGAAGTAAATCAGAAAAGAAATGTATAAACCCCAGGTTGCGCCACCCATTGTGCCCAGGTTGCGCATGCCAGTGACTACCTCCCCTTCAATCAACTGAATTGAGTAGGCATATATACCCAGGGCTATCAGAGCTAACAGTGCGATCGCCAGAAATACCCAACCCCTAGTGAAATCCCATACTCCATAAGGCAATTTCTTTGTATATGTTGTCATAACTCATACCCTCGCTTTCACTTCTTCAATTTGTCGGGTTTTGGAAGTTGGTGGTTGCCCCCCAATATAATGGACATTAGGCTCAGTTCCCATTTCTTCCAGTAGACGGAAATTTGGATTGTTTTTCAGTAATTTGGAAACTTCACTGTTTTTATCATCAAAATCACCAAAATGGATCACTCTCGTTGGGCATACATCTGCACAAGCTGGCTGGAGTCCATCTTCAACCCGGTGGACACAAAAAGTACATTTTTCTATCACACCCTTGTGGTGACCACCACCTGCTATTCGCCGATTTTCATCACCATATTCCTCTTTTAGGTCCGGATTGGCATAAGGCAACCCACCACCTGTCTCAGCTAAGAGTTCTGGATCATTCCAATCCAGGTAATGATTCTTGTTAGGGTCCTTCCAATTGAAACAATTGACCCCGTACGGGCAGGCGACTTCACAATAACGACAACCAATACATCGATCCCAATCCGTGGCTGTGAGACCGTCTTCTCGTTTATATCTGGCGCCTACTGGACAGACTTTCACACAGGCTGCATTCTGACAATGCATGCAAGGACGCGGCATGAACCATACTCGTGTGTTGGGGAATTCCCCTTCCTCAAATCGGAAGGTATACATCCAGAAATTACCTTGGGTTGTATTGTTCTCTACCTTGCAGGCTGTCATACAGGAACGGCACCCTGTGCAGCGGTTTAGATCAATCACCATTCCATAACTTGTCATTATTTTCCTCCTATTGCCTTTGTCACTTTTACTTTGACGAGATAAGTTTGATCCGCTGTATTAGTAACGTAACCTTCACCGGTGAAATAGAGACTATTTGGACTCGGCCCAGTACCTTTTACCCAGGGATGTTTGACATATTCTCCGAAGTGATGCGGCATACAAATCACACCTGGACGGATATTCTCGCGATAAGCAGCAATGGACTTGACCTGGCGAGTTTCTCCAGTGATGGCATGAATCGATTCAACGATCACTTCATCACCATCCGCGATTCTCTTCGCCTTGGCATCTTTGGGATTCATCTCGACAACCTGGTTTGGTACCATTTCTATCATCATCGGGATTGGGGTGCGAGATTGTTTGAATTCAATCATATGTGTGCTCATCAGCAGCAAATCATATTCAGGCGGAGAACTCTCAACAGTCAAGTCACGCCAAGTTGGAAATGCTGTGTAATCACGATAATAGATTTCATCCGCGCCCATCTCCATCATTCTATGTTGGGCAACCAAGAGAGATTCCCCATACAATCGGTGTGGCAATATTCCACCAAAAGGTGTTTCCATCGCATACGGATAGTACTTCGATGAGCTCACCGGACCTTTAAGCTGAACTCCCTCTGTCTCAAAGAACTCGATGCCTTCAAGCCCATTCAATTTTGAATATTTATCAAAAATCTCACGTGGGGTTGGTTTAACATTCAGCGGGAGCGCAAAATCAGTATCCCTGAGCTTTAATTCATTATTCACAATGTCCAGATAGCCACCTTCACCATACAATACGCCAATCCGTTCACAAAGATCCAGGTAAATATCAATCTCACCCCGGCTTTGGAATAATGGTTCAATTGGTGGGATGCGCATTGCGGTAGCATCAACGTATTGATCTGTGGCACTCATCGGACCTTCATATTTCTCAATAGTTGCTGCCGGCAGGACGATGTCAGCAAACAGATCAGCAGTGAGGGACAGCCAGGGATCAATCGCAGCTACAAATTTGATCTTTTCATAAGCTTTAATATTCTCTTCCCGGTCCGGGAATGAACCCAGTGGATTTACGTGATGGAGCAGGAACACTTCAGGAATATAATCCACTTCATACTGCTCTGGGTTATTTATGACCTTGGCAACCAGTGAGGAATTGTTGCTGTTGATGGGGAAGAATTTACTTCCGCTCAAATAGATATTGTAAGGACCTTCTTTGACACTGATATCTGCAAATTTGCTCCAGTTTTTATATTCTTTCCAGGTGAAGTCGCTGAATTGGCCCCCGACTGCGCCAACTGAACCCAAAAGCATCGAGACGAATAACATGGCACGTAAGGCCTGGAAACCAAGCTCCTGCTGGGACATATGATAAGCCATGATTGCAACAGGTCGATAGGGCAACATTTTGCCATCGATCTGGATTGTGCTCCCAATCATCGCATTAGCGGCAAGATCATTAACCACTTGTTCGATCTGTGAAGCATGGATGCCACATATATCCCCGGCCCATTCTGCGGAGGATCCTGAAAGTGATTCCTTGAATAACCGGAAGGCAGTCTTCGCGCCACCAGATACGCTTGTCTTACCATCCAACACTGGAGTCATGCCTTCTGTGTCAAAGGGCACCAGCAAGCCGGTAGCCTGATCGAGCACCAGGGGTTTACCCTCTTCTTCGCCTTCTTCTGGATCAGCTCGAAGGAACATACCATCATCCCCAATCAAAAACGGGGAATTTGTGTATTTGCGGAGGTACTCATGGTCAATCGAGTCTTTTTCTATCAGTAAATTACAGATCGCAAGGGCCAGCGCCAAGTCTGTTCCAGGCTTGATCGCCAACCAATCATCTGCGAAGTGAGCTGGTCCACGCAAACGGGGATCAATTGCTGCCACCTTCATTCCACGCTCTTTTGCTTCGACAAGTTGTTGGGGCCAGGTCAGCCAGCAGAATTTATTTCCGCCGGCATTAGTGATGTTCCACCCCCAGGAGAGCAGGTATTTAGTGTGTCGCATGTCTGGGTGGAGGACGCCGTGCATCCCGATAGTGTATTCCAGGGCACGGTAACCTGCATCAGAACAGAAAGCACCGTGATGTAATTTGGTTGCACCTGTAGATTTTACAAAGGCATCATCGTAAAAATCCTTCGCCTTGCTTCGCCCCTTTTGCCAAACAAACAAACGCGGGTCGCGCTCTAAAACATCTTTTACACGATCAGCAACAGTGTTCAGAGCTTCATCCCAGGAAATCTGTTCCCAAGTTCCGGGAATTCCCTTTTTATTCGTTCTTTTCAAAGGAGTTTTTACCCGATTTGGATCGTAAATCGATTGGATCTGAGCAACACCTTTAGGGCATAATGCACCTTTATTGCGGGGATGATCAGGATGTCCTTGAAAACTGACCAGTCGTCCATTAACGACACGGGCAATCAATCCACAATCCTGTTTCCCGATCCAACATGTAGTTGGTACGAATTTTTCTCCTAATTTCACTTTGCCCTTTTCGAAAGGGACAAGAGTTTTCATCCCACCGGAAAGCAGGGAACCCACTGTTAAGACTCCAGCAGACGTGGCGGACAATTTGAGAAAATCTTTTCTCGATACACGCATTTTAACACCATCCTTCCAGAAAACATTTAGAGGGTTGTTATCTATTAGTAATTAGTATACGGGAAGGATTTTTTTTGAGTAGTGGAAATAACTCGTAAGTTATTTCTCAAATATCCGTATTTCCCCCTACAAATGAAGGATATTTCCTTACAAAGATTGGTTCGAATCGGAAAATCTATGACAATCAGTTCAATAGATGCCGTTGCAGAGCAAATCTCACCAATGATGCCCGTGTTTTAAGACCCAATTTGTCCATCCCCCTCGCCCGGTAAGTATCCACTGTTTTTGAACTTAATCCTATTTTCTCTGCGATTTCCTGTCTGGTGTGGCCCAACGCTACTAATCTTAAAACTTGTTTTTCACGAGGACTTAAGTCCTCCCATTCATCTTTTTCTTTATCCCCTACTTCCTCTGGTAACATATCCTTCAAGATGCTTTTCGTGATAGCCGAGTGGACATAAACTTCCCCGTTTATCACAGCCCTCATCGCAGATAATAACTCTGTATCAGCGGCCTTTTTCAAAATATAACCAGACGCGCCAGATTTTAATGCTTGGCGTAAATATTCTGGCTCATCATGCATAGTCAGAATTAATATCTTCATATCCGGTGATTTTTGTTTTAATGTTGTAATTATTTCCAATCCCCCCAATTTCGGCATGTTAATGTCAAGAAGCAGAAGGTCAGGAGCAAGTTCCTCTGATAAAGCTATCGTTGCTATCCCCGTTGGAGCTTCTCCAACCACAGAAAAATCTTTCTGATTATTTATCAGCAAGCTCAAACCCGAACGTAATACTGCATGATCATCTGCAAGCAACACTCTTACTTTTTCCGGCATTGAGGAAATCCTTTCTTAGGAAACAGGAATCGTGATAAATATACTTGTTCCTTGTTTTTCACTACTCTCTATTGTCAATTTTCCTTGCAGCAGGCCAGCTCTTTCCTGCATGCCCAACAAACCCAAGTGACCCCTTTCAATGAATTTTTTATGATCAAAACCCACTCCATCATCTTCTATGATAGCTACAATATCCCCATTCCTTCGTTCTACAAGGACGCTGACTGACTTTGCTTCAGCGTGTTTGGCAATATTAGTCAGCGCTTCCTGGACTATTCGATATAGTGTTGTTTCGACATCTCCAGGCAGCCGATCCTCCCCAATATGAACCAATAAATCAGCATTAATCTGGAGCTTGTTTTGCCATTCATTAATTAACCTTAATAACGCAGCTTCAAGGCCATGGTCATCCAGAACAGCAGGTCTAAGTTGGATTGCCAAGGAATGGACTTCTTCCAGAGTTCTGCTGGTTTCTCCTCGTAATTTTTCGATCTGAGGACCAATATCCGGGTTATCACAAAAATTCTCCAGATTCTTTAACCCGATTATTAATGAAGATAATGATTGTGATGTGCTGTCATGCAGCTCTCTGGCAATTCGGCGCCGTTCATCTTCTTGAGCGTGAATTATGCCTTCTAGTAATTGCCCTTTTAGCTGCTCCTTCTCCTGGCGGATGATATCGATGCGTTCTAAGCCTTCAGCCATTTGGTTAAATGCAATCTCTAAATCCCCAATTTCATCATCAGCCCAACGCTCTATTCTAGGTGAATAATCTCCCTCAGCGATCTTTTTTGCAGATTCAACCATTCTTAATATGGGTTTGGTTAACACCCAGGTTAAAGCCGATGCGGCCATTAAACTCATTACCAGTACTCCAATTATTGTCCAGCCCAATTGAGCTGTAAGGTTATTCATAGTCTGTTTTAGACTGCGATCAGAGATTCCCACTCGTGCTGTCCCAGCTTTGCCATCAAAGATAGGAACAGCAAAATCCTTTATTATTCCTTCATTCGATTCAATTGGAATTGTATTTTGAAATATTCCAGGTCCCGCCTGGTTAACTCCAATTAGCTCAAGTGGAAATCCATCCCCAAATGTATGTGCCAGAACACGGTTTTTTGGATCGACCACAAATATATAGCTTACAGCAGGATAATTTTCTTTTGTTTCTGCCAACAGCTCATGGAGGGAATATAAATCATTGATTAGTATCCAATCAAGTGACTGGGATGCTATATCCCTGGCAATTGAAACTCCCTGTTCTTGTAATTTCTGCACCAAAATGTTATTTAATGTGTACCGGACCTGATATACAAAAGACAAGCTTAATATGAATGAGCTTCCTAATACAATACCAAATATCTTAGTTCGAACACTTACGCTGCCAATCATCCCCCAGATATTCATCGATAGCTGCTTGAGATAATTAATTTTCACTGATAATCAATCTCCTCCGTAACAGCAATTTCAATTTCTTCAGCAGTGTTATATAAATTTTCAGAAACAATTGTGAACTCTTCAATATTTAGGGATAACAAAGCAGCTAATCCCGCATTATTGCTGTGCATATTTAAAAATACTTCTTCAAGTTGAGCTACTTGCTGAGGTCTAATAAATGGGCTGACAACAACAGGAGGGATCCCGAAGGGGGGGGAGGTATAGATGATATTGATTTTCTCATTGAGAGCTGGGTCCTTGATCATTGCATAATCCAAAACCAAGGAATCAACAGCAGCACCATCTGCCTGGCCTTGTGAAACTGCCCGGATAGCATCATCATGACTATAAGTGAAGAAGGTTCTCTGGAAGAAAGAAGATGGGTTTTCTCCAATTTGTTGAAGGAGATATGTCGGATATATTCGTCCAGAAAACGACATCGGGTCCGTAAAGGCGAACACCTTTCCACGTAGATCAATTATAGATCCAGCAGAACTATCAATTGGCACTATCAATTGAGAATAATAATATGTTTCTCCAGCTACTATTGGAGCAACTAATAGTTGCATATCAAAATCTCGTCGTCCTGCAATATACGCACTGGTACAAACAAAAGCCAAGTCAACATCACCTGTTTTGATCAATTCATTTATTTCGGCATAAGTTCGTCTTTGTATTAATTCTACTGGTCGCCCAAGGTTATCTTCCAGGTATTCTAATAATGGTTTATAACTATCCAATGTACCTTCGGGTGAGATCACGCCAGCGATGGCAACTGTGAGTGGGTAAATCTCAGAAGTAATAGGTGTAGGTAATGGTTGGAGATCATTCAAGTCCACGAAGGCGTCTGCCCTGACATTATTGGCACAAGAATTAAGTAAAACAGTTATTAAAGCGATAAAAATAAATTCTATCTGTAATCGCTTCATAGTAAAACTCCCAGTAAAGTAGACCATATCAATTATGATTAAATATCAAGAGAATAAATTGATATTGTTCGACAATTGAGATAAGCGCAATTTAATTCAATAAATGATCTTAAGTTCGTTCAGATTCAAATAATACCAACTATCATATGATAATCAGTTAGGCAGGTCAAGTCATTCA
>JAZFRV010000356.1:0-3892 GCA_036445875.1 Anaerolineales bacterium | reverse complement strand
GAAAGTGGATCAGCTGCGAGAAATTATGGGAGATAAATCTCTTGCTCAGTTGGCACTGCAGTTTGTATTGTCTAATCCGATCGTGACAACTGTGATTCCGGGAGCAAAAACAGTAGACCAATTGAGGCAAAACGTTGAAGTTGGGGGATTACCACCTTTATCCGAACAGGTCTTGTCACAGATTAATGAGATTGTCCCGGTGGGTGGGGGAAGGAAAATCTGGCCGGCATAAAACAACAATATTAGAACAATCAAAAAACGCAAACCCAAATTTATCTCAGGGTATCTCTTTACCGGAAGCGATTTGACATATTTTCTACTGGAATGGGAAGAGGGATGAACGGTTATTAAAAACTCTCTTGGAACCAGATCCGGATTGATAGAAAGACATCCCTGATCATCATATTGATTGTCCGGTTTAATCTTATTGACCAGGCGATTATTCGTTCAACTGCCGCCATGGGACGATTGACATCGAGTCCGGTGAGGGCAAAAAGGATGATGATCAACAGCACTAATAAGATCAGGATTAGGGAAACTTTGGCGACATTCATACACAATCCTCATAGTTAAATGAAACTTTGAAAGATGATCGTTTTCATTATACCAAGTTGTTGTGGGAGAGTGAATAGGGGTTAGGTCCTGTTCGGGGAGAAATAATCCTCTAATGAAGACCACCGAGGTTGATCCAACTTCGGAGATTGCTAGGTATTACAATTCATAAAACATTTCGAAATTCTCGAGCGGTTTTATTGTTCTTTTAACAATTCATTAGAATCAACTTGAAATCCATCCATACAAAGTATTTCAGACTACACTAGAGGCTCCAAATATAACTGATTGGTGAATTATCCTGATCTGAACATCAAACCCATACCCAACAATTCGATCATTATCCCACTGGGTTCTTTATTTCTTTATTGGTGAGGAAGAAGATGGCAGCTACATTAACGAATAACTAACGACCCATTGAGCTGGGTTTATACACAATTAATGACGATGGGACCAACGCCATTACTGGAATGACCCAACCTCCCGCTGAAGTGATGGAAAACCAGCTTGAGCAAATCGAATTGGCAGACCAGACCGGGTTGGATGTGATTGCCATCGGTGAACACCATCGCCCGGAATATCTTTCCTCCGCTCCTGCCGTTATCTTGGGAGCTATTGCAGCCCGTACCAAAAATATTCATCTCTCAACGGCAGTGACAGTATTAAGTTCAGATGATCCCGTGCGCGTTTTTCAAAGCTTTGCTACAGTGGATTTGCTGTCAAAGGGGCGGGCCGAGATCATGGCCGGCCGGGGGTCCTTCATCGAATCATTTTCACTCTTTGGGTATGATTTGGATGATTACGGAGATTTGTTTGAAGAAAAATTGAGGCTGCTTGCGCAACTGACGGATGCCAAGACCATCAATTGGTCGGGGAAATTCCGCTCATCAATCGAAAATCGGATCATATATCCCCGTCCTTACCAGGATAAAATTCCGGTCTGGGTTGCAGTAGGAGGGTCACCAGAATCTTCCAAACGGGCCGCATCCTTGGGATTGCCAATGGCCTTTGCGATCATAGGCGGCATGCCGGAACGTTTCGCGCCATTTTTTGACCTGTATCGAAAGACATCCCTTGAAAGCGGCTTTGATCCTTCCCGGATTCCGCTCAGTGTAAATTCCCATGGTTTTATTGCCGATACCTCGCAAGAGGCTGCCGATGAACATTATCCGCATGCAACGGTAATGATGAATAAGATTGGCAAAGAACGTGGCTGGGGACCATCCTCCAGGGAGCAGTTGGAAAACCAACGACTGTTGCAGGGATCGGATTTTGTGGGGTCACCTGACGAGATTATAGAAAAGATTTTATTTCAGCATGAAATCTTTGAACATCAGCGCTTCTTGATCTATATGGGAAATAATGCCATTGAACACAAAAAGATGATGCACGCCATTGAGCTTTTCGGAACCAAAGTTGCCCCCGAAGTGCGGAAAGAAATCGCCCGCCGGAATTCCTGATAGAATTTACCAGATACCAGGCACGAGACGGTAACGTGTTCTCTGGGCAAATTCTTCGTATCCGGGAAGTTCATCCAAAAGGGTCCGATCTTCCAGCGCTGTCCGCAGAATGGATCCAATGATCGCCAGGATAGTGGGGATAATAATCCAGCAAGAACTAAAGAAAACCGGGGCTGCCAACCAGCTGATTAGTCCCCCTGCATATCCTGGATGGCGCACAAATCGATAGGGTCCAGTATTAACAACTTGATGTCCGCGATCGGTTTGAATGCGGACATAAGAGGAAAAGAATCGATTGGTGATCATAGCCCAGGTGCCGATTGAACTGCCCAGAATAATCACAAACAGAGCGATGACTTGGATGTAATCAGGCAGATCTGGAGACCATTCAAAGCGTTTATCCAGACCAGCCACTACCCAGGAGATCAAGGGTAGATAAATAGCGGTGATCGGCATCAAAATCTTATCCCAGGGTTTAACATTCTCTTTTTTTCCTGCCTGAGAACGCTCCTGTGCTAATTCCGGGTTTTTCAGGATCAGCACTGCTCGACTGGATAACAGAACAATCATAGTCATGGCAGCATAAGCCCAGGCTTCCCACCAATCTAAGCTTCCACCGGCCAGGAATAATACTCCTAGCATAAACAGGGTGGTGAAAATAAAACGGAGGATGATTTTCCAAGGGATTTTTGGAGTAGTGATGGTTGGGGCTTGAGAATAATCTTTGTGATCCATAGTTTACTCCAGGATGATAGAGGAAATTGAAATAATATTGCTAATATAAGGATAACAAATAATTGGAATTTGGCTATAAGACTGATGTCTCATTTTGAGCGAGACCAGGGAATGGTTGGCTTCAGATTTTTTCCTAAAGCAATGGTCTTTAAGAAACATGAATCCGCAGGAGTTGCGGGCACAGGTTGTTGAGATCCAGTGAGCCGCAGTTCTTGATTGGGATAATTCCAGCAAACAAATCAATACCGTCCCTGAGTAAAACCAAGGGATAAAACAGTGGAAAAATCCAAAAATTAATGCTATCGGCAATAAAAGATTGAAGCCATCAGACCAGGCTTTAATTTTATTAAATTCCGATTGGATCTTCACACCTATCCTGTCACGCTACCATTTGAGAGGTAAGGTTTCTTCCAACCTGGTTGTCTGAAATATATCGTCCAATTATTTTAATCATTCAGAAGAATAAAAGAGAGGATATTATGGATATTTTAAGTGCAGTAATTTCAGGAATTGTGGGAACTTTAGCAATCAGTATGGTCATGGCCGTTGCTCCCAAGATGGGCATGCCAAAAATGGACATTGTTGATATGCTCAGCACCATGTTCGGAAAACCTAACCGGGTATTGGGATGGATGATGCATCTGATGATGGGAGTTGTGTTCGCGCTGATTTACGCGTTTCTGTGGTCAGTAGGATTCGGAAACCCGGGCTGGTTGTTTGGTTTGATTTTTGGTACGGGACACTGGCTGGTTGTCGGCGTTATGATGGCTGTGATCCCCATCATGCATGTTGGAATAAAAAACGGGGATGTAGATCCACCCGGTTTGTGGATGATCAATCAGGGTGGCATAATGGCCTTCGTAGGTGGATTGATGGGACATCTGGTCTTTGGCCTGATAGTGGCCCTGGTTTATGGTTTGATCTAGATTGTCTATCCTGAAAAACACAAAAGACCCGCCATGATCGGCGGGTCTTTTGTGTTAGGTGAGCCGCACAGGAATCGAACCTGTAACCTATTGATTAAGGGTTTGTCTGAGTGATCTTTATACCCTGTATGTGGTGATATTCGTTATAGGTACTCCTATATGCAGGGTGTATTTCTTCAATTACCTCCCTGGTTTCTAAATATTTATCCTATCTGCACC
>JAZFRV010000355.1:0-2238 GCA_036445875.1 Anaerolineales bacterium | reverse complement strand
GTGATAGTTTTTAGCCCGGTATCCCCAACCAACTGGGCCTTAGTCATCGATGAACCCTGGAAAGAAATTGCCAGTCCACTATTGAGATATTCAGAGTCCGGATCCTTGATTCTCCTGCCAATTGTGGTTTTTGCGTTGATTGCAATCTGGTTCGGAACCCTGAAAATCATTCAACCTTTACGAGCATTCCAGGATCAAGCAGAATTATTTACACAAGGGAATTACAAAGCATTTAATGATCCAGTTGGTGGAATTGAAGAAATTCAAACTTTGCAAACGACCTTTATTGATATGGCTGAAGAAGTTGAGAACGCCCAACAAGTACTGACGAGTTATCTCAATATTGTCACTAAAGGACAAGAAGAAGAGCGCAAACGCCTGGCCCGAGAATTACATGATGATACTCTTCAATCACTGATCGCCCTCAATCAGAGGATCATGTTGGCACTCCGCCAGGATGACCACGATGAATTGAAGGGGTCATTGACAGAAATTGAAACCATGCTGGCAAAGACCATGCGGGAGCTCCGGAGGTTAACCCGGGCGCTGCGCCCTATCTATCTAGAAGACCTGGGACTGGTGTCTGCGTTGGAATCCCTGGCCCTTGAAACTAGCGAGTCTGTAAATATTCCAATTGTTTTCAGATCAGAAGGCGTTGAAAGAAGGTTAGAAGATGATGTTGAAATAGCTTTATACCGTATTTCCCAGGAAGCGATCAGCAATATTAGCAGGCATTCTCAAGCATCGAAAGCAGAGCTATCAATAATATATAAAGACTCAGATTTGAAATTAGAGATTATTGATAACGGGATAGGGTTTGACCCTCCTAAAAACCCTGGCGATTTTTCCCAGATGGGCCATTTTGGTTTATTGGGCATTCACGAACGGGCTGTTTTGATCAATGCTTCACTCCAGATCCGATCAGAGCCAGAAAATGGCACTGCCATAGTCATTCAAGCACCTTATTAACTCTCCGGTTTTCAGAAAATAGGTCTAAATCTTATTTCCGGGGCCGAAAGATTCTATTCTTCAGTCCTAATAAAAGGAACTCACCTCCCTTCTCCTGAAATTAATTACAAATGTTAATAGGCAGAAATACCTATTACTGACAAGCTAAATTGCTCCTGAGCAGATTGGATCTGGATTGTATTATTAATCGAAACAGGAGTTAGGACCTTATGAATAAAAAAATAGTTATTATCTCATTCATACTTGTAAATGGATTCATTTTAACTGCATGCGCGGGAAGTGTATTTTCTAGCGGGAATAGTTCAATTACCTACCAAAATTCATATTCGAATATAACTCCAGAAGAATTAAATGACATGGTCGTGAACAAAGATTTCCTTTTGATTAACGTTCATGTGCCATTTTCCGGAGATATTCCTGATACTGATCTATCAATTCCGTATGATCAGATTGACCAGCAACTCGACAAACTACCAGCAGACAAGGCTGCTAAAATCGTGGTTTATTGCAGGAGCGGGTCGATGAGTGCAGTCGCAGCTGAGAATTTGATATCTTTAGGATATACAAATGTGTTGAATCTTGAAAATGGTTTTTATGGTTGGGAAAATGCTGGTTTCCCATTGGAAGAAGTTATCTCGGAATAACTAATAATCCAAGTCTAATTGGCACAACAACTGATAGTTTTTTGGTCCCGAAACTGGCTCTTCTGGATAATTCACTGAGCCGTTTTCCATTTAAATGCCAAGATGAATCCAAAACTTCTCAATTATTTTTGAACCATTCCTAGCCTCATTTGAGGACATCTGAGAGCTTTATTACCTCACTTTTCTGCTCCTCCAAGCGTAGCATGACCAGGAACTGCTCTAATTCCTCACTACGAGGTTCGGGATGGGGCCAAGAAGGTGGACGTTGGTGGACAGATCCCGAACCGCTTTTCACCATCATAAAACAGAGGTGTTTCATGATGAAGATTGATTTTATGTGATTATCATATCAGTTAGTAAGGGTCTTTGACTGAATATCAGCTGGAGCGGGAATATTGGCTTAAGCCCAACCTCTGAGCTTTCACATAATATACTAGAGTTTAAACAGTCCCCTGTACTTTGGGTTGATCAGGACATTATACTTGTGCAACATCGATTGAACGCAGAATCGAACCAGGGATTGCATCGATTTACTAATGATTAAATTTGATTGCTCGATCAACTCATTTACAAGTTCTTTCTCCGTGCACCATCTGCTGAAAATCACAACTGCCAAATCATACGG
>JAZFRV010000354.1:0-6942 GCA_036445875.1 Anaerolineales bacterium | reverse complement strand
CTTTTTCTACCTTGGATAAAGGTGCCTTTAAAATATATGAGCCCCAAAACTCTTCAGCCAGATTCTCATCTTTCCAATAATCACGAATAGCGTTCATGGGTCCAAATAATTGAGTTCGAAACAGGGATGATTTTTTCCAGCTTTCGCTGCTAGCCTCTACATTTTCCCAGATGCTATTTGCCCATAACATACTACTCTCACCAAGGCTGTATCCAAACGCAACGTCTGGAGAAATCTGAAACAGGTTCTTCAGAATTAAGGTATGTAATACCGAGATGCTGATACCAGATTCAATCAATTCGTTCGGGTGATTGTAGAGGTTCTGCAACAGATCAGTTTTTTTATTTCCGTGTTCAGGATCAAGGTAGCGTGGATACAAAATTTTCTCTGCCAGGGAGTGACTGACATTCTTGATTTTTTGTTTTACGAGATTGTGTAAGGGAGGAAAATAATCAAATAGTTTCCTTCCCATTCCAGGATAAGAATTAAATGCTCCTGGATAAACAAATGCAATACCCTTTTCACCTAGGGGTTGAGGAGTGAAGTAACTGCCTTTGGGGCTGATCCAGGATTTATTGGTTTCAAAAGCCCCCGGAATACCATTATTGGCATGGGTTATTTCATTTAAGAAATCTTCCCGGCTGATGCTCATGAAAGTGCAGATGAAAGTGGGTTTCAACCCCTCAGACATTTTCGCATAGGCATCTTTTGCAAGGTCTTTCAAGGGCTTTTCGTTTCTTAATTCGGTTTCCAGGATTTGAATTTGAGTTAATAAATCTGAAGAAGAATTCCCGCCTACCGGGATTAAGGTCGGTTCGCTTCCGGTTAAATAAGGACGAGCAGGGGGGATGGTCTTTGGATTAGCAGCTTCACTCAGTTTGAGGAATTTCCAAGTCCCGGGTTCGGGATTTGTCTGGATCAACAGGGCATTACGCTGGAGTCCATTTCCGTTATCCAGCCAGGGGCGGGAATAATCCGGGATATAAAATGGTTTTCCTCCGCTTGAATAACTAATATCTTGATTAAGGTGCTCGGAACTTTCGGGTATGACTTTCCTGCTTAACATGAGAGAGGCACGAGACAGGTCAGCTAACCCACTTTCATCAACACCAATTGGGAAGATGCTTCCCAGGGCAATTTCGGGATGTTCTGCTCTGGAATCAAATAAATTTCCAAGGTTATCGAATTGCCCCTGGGAAATATTATGTAATCCACCAATCATTTCCAAATATCCGATCGGATGAGAAGATAGATTATTATTAACTAGCTGTTTTGCAGGAACAAGCTCAACTTGAGCGTAAGAAGGATTTTCCCGGGCTGGATGAACCAGAAGCATACTTCCTGTGCCGATACTGGAGGATATCATCAGCAATACCACTCGACTGGGGTTTTCCCCGATCCAGCTATCTGCTATTTGTATTGCCTGGAAGATTGCTCCCTTCTCAGGTTCTACAGTACCAATTAGAGCAGCCTGTTCAAATACTGGGACACCTGAGTTTAACAGCAGCCCTGGATCGTTGCTCAAGATTCCCAGGTGGAAAGTACCTTTAATAGCCGCATCATGGAGCGCGTTCATTGCGGTTTGAATTGGGGTACTTACTTTATGATCCTCACAGGGTTTATTATTGTGTAATGACTGTTCCAGTAAAATCAGCGATGAGCAGTCCCTGTAGGATGTTTCAAGTCCAGAGACCATCACTGCCATAGGGGTTCTTTCTCCAGTTTATTATCTTTGAAGAGATCAAACAAACGATTATTGAGAGTAATCTCTGCAGCTTCAATGTAACTGTAGATTTTCCCAACTTCATCATGGCTGATGACATCAGCCACCAGCTTATGATTTGTATTTGATTGCACCTGCATCGTGACGTAGGAAGTGGTATCAAAATCGACAGCTCGATATTGGGTACCTCCAGATATTTGGAGAGGTAGACCGATCGAATCCATTTGAGAGGAAGCCCAGATAAGTAAACTTTGTAGATGGACATCAGCTATAAAAGGATTAAATGATCCTGCTGGGAATTGCCCTTGTTCCCGTCTAGGAAATGATGGTAGGAAACATCGAGTGGTTAATCCTGCAGGTGAGATTTGCATCACCTCTTGCACTCCCCGGAATCTTGGTCCATGGAATAGGATTTTTTCTTCATAAAGATTCTTCTTATCCCCGGATTTGATAAGACTTAAATCAAACCCATCCATTTGTGGTTGTGGTGGAATTTTTCTCCTGAGTTCCACTTGAGCCTGATAATGATTTCTGAGTTTACCCTGGGCAGATTCGCTGCTAATTCTTCCTTCAAAGATGATAGATTCCGAGGATTTTTGAATTTCTTTTATTTCCAGAAGATATTCATCAGCCAAGGTATCATCAAATATGATGCCCTTAAATACCTGGTAATTTTGAACTGAAAAGAAATCAAATCCTGGATACAGCTTCTCAAAATTATTAATGAACCAAGCCACTGCACAAACTGTTGGCAGGACAGCTTTTCCACCAATAACATGATCAGCTAAAAATGGATTCGCCTCCAAAGATAGGACCCGGTAGATCCGGTAGGATTGAAGATCCCCGGAAACTTTTGCGGGAGGGAAGGGCATCGGATTTCCAACTACCCATTGGATTTGATTAATGGGTTTCTTCAGCAAATTAACCAGAGTTTCAGTGCCTTCAGTCAGGGAGATCACCTGAACTTTCTTTTTAGTGAGGATGCGTTTTAACTGAGGTGTAACCATCCCGCCATCCCATGGACCCCAATCAATAACCAGTACTTGAGTGGAGGGATAGGTCTGCTTTAGATGATGGGCGATTTTATTCAGGACTTCATTACTAAGACTATAATCGGCCTGTCCAATATTGCCATAAAATCCTGCTACTGAAGAAAACAGCACCAGGTGATCAAGCTGTTCTGGGGAGATGAGAGAAAGAATATTTTTTAGTCCATCAACCTTAACACCATAGACAAGTTCGAAGTCTGATTCCTTTTTATCTTCGATATATTTATCTGCCAGTGCGCCAGCGCCATGAAGCAGTCCGGTAATTTCTTTTTTATGGGGCTCTAGCTTATTTATTAAATCCTCGCTGTCGGTGATATCAACCTGTAAATAATGTGCTTCACCTCCGGCATTTTTGATCCGCTCAAGGGTTGAATGGATTTCTCTGCTTGAGAGTACTTCCTGGATCATCTTGTTCATGTCTTTTGGAGATATTTTTTTATCTTCCGATTTAAAGTGCTTCAGAACAGATTGTTTTAAGTCTGCATCCGTCTTGATCTCGTAAGCCCAATCGGGTTCTTCAGGCAGAAGAGCTGATCGGCCTAGCAAGGTAAAACTGGATTGAAATGCTTTTGCCAGGGCCACCGCATTTTCTGCAGTAATTCCTTTTCCTCCACCGCTAACAATAAAATGCGAGTCTTTTGAGGGAGGTGTATAAGATGTTTTACTCATAATTAATCCTGAAAATCTCGAATGATAGTTACTCTGTCATTCTGTCCTATTCCAACTTCAATCAATTTTCGATCAGGATCAGTAATCTCCTGAAGTAATTTATTGACTTGGTCCTTCTGCTCAAGAACTGGTTCCAGATCGATGGCTCTACAAAACACCTCAGGCCATTCCCAGTGGAGAGTTTTTACCAATCCACTTAAACCGCTGCTCTCCTGGAAAGGATGGTGAGACGATAATCCTAATTGACCGTCTATTCTAGTTACTGTAAGAAATAAAGATCGACTATCTGGATCATGAGCTACCAGGTCCTCTTTAAGAGATCCGGCAAGGAAAAATATCTGTTTGACCAGATCCCGTTCTTGTGAGGGAAAGTCCTCATTACCTTTCTGGATGGGATGGAGATGAATAAATCCAGCAATTGGTCCTGATTGATCCCGTATCTTTCCCACTAAGGAAGAAATTGAATCAGGGCTCAGATCATATTGCTGGAACTGATTGACCTCTTTTGGCATCTTCCGTTTTGTTGAAGGAATTAAACTCTGGGGAAATTGCCAGAGAATTACTTTCCAACCCAATTGAGACAGTCTGGATCCTAACTGAGTGGTTAATTCTGTCCCTTCATCGGTTATTATCAAGGGACGGTCCTTGCGAATCACAAAGTCCTGCCTGTCCGGGCTAGGCAGTGAGATAAGTTTAATAGGAGTTATATCTAGGGTTGATTTTTCAGCTTTTTTTTTGGGAATGTCTGCCTCGACAGATGGGGTTCCCTGGACAGCTTGATTTCTGCTCATGATCTCAACAATCTGCCCCAGAGTTCTCAACTCTGCAAGTGCCTCAGCATCAACCGGCGGAAGACCTTCAACTTGTTCTTCCATCGCACCCAAGATTTCCACGCGTTTGATTGAATCAATTCCGAGGTCCGCTTCCATATCCATGTCAGATTCCAGCATTTCAACTGGATAACCTGTCTTTTCCGCAACAATTTCCAATAACACTTCAGTGAGAAATTCCAACGAATGTGCGTTTCCAGATGGGCTGTCGGATTGAATTTCTTCGACTTTAAATTCCAGTTGTTCTGGTTCATATGCAATCGGTTGAGGGGATGATTCTTGATCAACAACTGCTTCTGGTTCAAAATTCTGCCCGGCCTCGTTATTCATGTACTCAACGATTTCTAAAAGCGTTCTTGTTTGGGCTAATACTTCCGTATCTGCGGGAGGCAGAGAGGGGAATTCTTCTTCCAGTGCTCCCAGGATCTCTACTCGTTTGATGGAGTCAATCCCCAGGTCGGCCTCCAGATCCATGCCTAGTTCCAGCATTTCCGGGGGGTAGCCGGTTTTTTCACCGACAATTTTTAGCAATGCTTCAGAAAGCATATCTGTGGAGATAATGGACCCCGGAGCTTGTTCTACAACTGGAGGCTCATGTTCACTGGCTTCCGGTTGAGGACCAACATATGATTGTTGAGTAGTGACAGGAGTTGATTCCTGGACTTCTAATGCCTCGGTTACTTCAACTACCTCGGAGTTAATCAGTGGTTTATAATCGTAATTTTCCTGGGGTCTTCCATTTTGAAGGAATTGGTGCTGATTCTCCAGAAATCTGACATAATTGTCGGAATACGAGGCTTGCTGATTTAGAAATTGTTGATGTACTTCCATTCCTTTCTCACGTATTTCGTGGAAATTATCAAGGCTGCGCTGAAATATCTCGATAATTCCTTCGGAAGTTTGACCATTCCCTTTATCCAGAACCTTGCTTTGTTCAGTGAGGACGGTTGTGATCAATTTCGTGTACTCTTGCTGATGGGAAAGGTATTGTTGGTGAATATCCATTGTGCGGGCTTGATGGTTATAAGAGTGGTTTAATCCAAGCTCGATAGTATTCACCAGCTCGGGGGAAAGTTTATTGCCCTTTCCATTCCCTCCAGAATGATCTCTGTTATTCTCGTTGCATTCCACGGTATGTTCATCAAGGAGAGCATTCTGATAAGCTTGTTTCCGCTCATCGCTAACGAGATTGCTTCCATTTAATGAGATCTGTAATTTGGCCATGATTAACTCCTTCCTGCTTGTTTCAGAGGTATATTAGCTTGCAATTGGACGGCGTTGGTAGGGATCGATTCCGTTTAGCTGCAGGCCAATTACTTGTAATTTCACTACCGCCTCCCGCAATTGACGATCGCTTGATTTGTCTCTGCTGGGATTTAGAGAGATTGTGGAGTGCGGCTGACCATCCAGAATGTCATTAACGAGGTTTCCCAATATTTGTCTGGGTCCAATCTCTACAAAAATTCTTCCACCGGCTTTGTAAATCTCTTCAATTTGGGTTTTAAACACCACCGGATGAAGGATATGACTGGATAAGATCTTTTTACTCTTCTTTTCGTCTTCTGGATATTGCTTTCCAGTGGTATTGGAATATACTGGAATTTGAGGTTTCTGGAAAGATTCTTGATTGACTGCTTTCGAAAATGGTTTTGAGGCATGTTCAACCAATGAAGTGTGAAAGGCAGCCGATACAGGAAGCTGGGTTACTTTGAATCCCTTTTCGGTTAACAGGGTATCTGCCTCATTAATGGCTTCCTTGGGACCTGCTAAAACGAATTGAGATGGCGAATTTTCGTTGGCGATTATTATATCTGGAAGGGATTCAACCGCCTGTTGGATTTCGGTCAAGGGTCCTTTTACAGCTGCCATTGTTCCTGCATCAATGGCTGAGTCTTCCGGAGGGCGCATGGCTTTCCCCCGGGCTTTAACCAGGCGCAGGAATGTATCGTCATTCAAGACACCGCCTGCCCAAAGGGCTGTTAATTCTCCAAAGCTATGACCAGCTGTGAAATCAGGACGAAAACCAGCTTGATGGAGGACTTTATACAAGCCGTAGCTTACAATTCCTATTGCGGCCTGGGCGTAATCAGTTTCCCGTAAAGCTAATTGTTGTTTTGTGGTAGTCTCACTATCAAATCCGGGAATGGGATAAACAACGCTGGTCAGTGATTCCTGATCGTCCTTTGTAAAAAGGGCATTCATCATTTCAAAGGCTTCCAGCATTGGGGGAAAATTTATCGATACTTCCCCAACCATATTAAGGTATTGTGAACCTTGTCCAGGAAACAAGGCGACCACCTTGTGATCTTCTGATAATCCTTTTGCGCGGTAAGTTATTCCCCAGGGATGTTCCCATGAGTCTGAATCTGGTTCTTTCTTGATCAGGCTTAACGCACTCTCAAGATATTTTTTAGTTTCAGAAATGGATTCTGTGACAAAACCCAAGCGGGGATTTGATTGAGGTGGAAGATTTTCTGTAGAGGAATCAATTAATTCCCGGTAGGCTTGCTGACACTCTGCTCCGTTTAATGACTCCAAACTCTCTTCAATTGAAGAGATCAGTTCTGAGGGCGTATTGGCGCTGATTAGGATGGGTTGAACAACGGTACCTAAGCGTGAATTTAGATTGTTCTCAGCTTGATATTCTTCTAGGACTACGTTGAAATTTGCT
>JAZFRV010000353.1:0-3670 GCA_036445875.1 Anaerolineales bacterium | reverse complement strand
TACCTGAATCTGCCCCCAATCCTCTGTTGGCTGAAGCGTTCTTGGAATTCGTTTTCAGCTCCCAGGGCATGGCTATCCTGGAAGAACAAGGTCAGATTCCAATCCACCCTCCCATATCGGCGCAGAGGGATCTCTTGCCTGAGAGTCTGATTGAGCTGGTTGACTCCCTTATTAATTATGAATAATCAAGTTTATTTAATGATGTGACCCGAAAATACAAACCACAGGGCCAGAGCGCTGATAACAAAACAAGCTGAGAAAACTGGTTATCGTCGTCCAAATATGATATTCATATATCTAAAACAATGCCTTCAGGTAGAATAAAATATGCTGCGCAATCGATCCTTTAGTTCAATCTTCATCCTGCTGGCGATACTTCTAATCGTCTTCATTGGCTACCCAATATTTCTGACATTGACCGGATCACCGCTCAGAGTTTTCTGGGAAACTATCCTGGATGAACAGGTTCAGGAATCAATTCTCTTTACCTTTTCAAGCTCACTGATCGCCACAGGGATCGGCCTGATAACAGGAATTCCGCTGGCATACCTGCTGGCGAGAAATGATTTTCCCGGAAAACACCTTGTCGAAAGTGTGATCGATCTACCCATCGTTATCCCCCACTCTGCTGCAGGAATTGCATTATTAATGGCCCTTGGCAGGCAATCTGCCCTTGGCCAGGGTTTTGCAACTCTGGGTATACGATTTGTGTCGGCCGCACCCGGGGTTATCGCAGCAATGCTCTTTGTCAGTGTGCCCTTTTTAATTGACGCAGCCAGGGAAGGATTTGAATCGGTCGATCCCCGCCTGGAATACGTTTCCCGCACGCTGGGTGCATCTGCCTGGAGCACCTTCTGGAAAGTAAGTCTACCTATGGCCTGGCGGAGTATTATTTCTGGATTGATCATGATGTGGGCCAGGGGTATCAGCGAGTTTGGAGCCGTGGTCATCTTAACCTATCACCCAATGATCGCTCCGGTATTACTTTACGAACGTTTCCAATCTTTCGGCCTCGATTATGCCCTTCCTGTCGCCGGACTGGTGATTCTGATCAGTATGCTGATCTTTCTGATCCTGCGCAGCCTGAGTAAGACCAAGGATAGATCATGATCCAATCTGCCCATCTCTTGATCAGGGATCTCTCAGTAAAGTTGAATGATTTTATTCTTTCAGACATAAACCTGGAGGTCCAAAAAGGCGAATATTTTGTATTATTAGGTCCAACCGGGGCTGGGAAGACGGTTTTTTTAGAATCCATTGCAGGAATTATCCCCCTCAGATCAGGCACGATCCATCTGAACGGTGATGATATCACCAATAGCGACCTTGAACTCAGGAAGGTCGGATTTGTTTATCAAGATTATGCCCTCTTCCCCCATCTGACAGTTGAAGAGAATATAGCCTTTGGCCTGAAGAACACTGGACGATCATTCCGGGAAGATAGATTATCTCCCGGGAAAAAAACTCCTCAGAAATTATATATTCAAAACAAGGTGGAGGAGATCTGTTCTCTGTTCCGGATCACCCATTTACTGCACCGCAAACCAGATACTCTCAGCGGGGGTGAAAAGCAGCGGGTCGCGATAGCGAGAGCCTTGATCATCCAACCCCGGGTTTTACTGCTCGATGAACCTCTCAGCTCCCTGGATCCCGAGACACGGGAATCGATCCAATATGAGCTCAGGCTGATCCATAAAAACTTAGGCACAACAACACTCCACATCACCCATGAGTTCGAAGTTGCAGTTGCTCTGGCAGATCGTATTGGAGTCATGATCGATGGAAAGATCATTCAGATCGGAACTCCCCGGGAAATATTCCGACAGCCTCATAATGAATTGGTCGCCCGTTTTGTGGGAGTACGAAATATATTTCGGGGTCAGCACATCCTTGATGAGGATGATTGTGGGTATCTGAAGTTAAACGGATTTGAATTTGCCTCAATCAGCAAATTAGAAGGAGATGTCAGGGCTTCCATCCGACCTGAAGATATCCTGCTTTCCAAACAACCGCTCCACTCCAGTGCCCGGAATAATTTCAAGGGTAAAGTCATCCATATCTCTGATCGGGGCACATTCAGTTATGTCACAGTCCAGCTACCTTCTTCGAAAAAAGATGGTGAAACCCTTGATCTGGTTGTTCTGATCACCCAGAGCTCAGCCGAGGAGCTATCTCTCGTGCCGGAAATGGATGTCCAGGTCGTTTTTAAAGCTTCTGCCCTGCATATCTTCTAGAAAAATAGAATAAGCTCCCAATTCTGGGGATAATTGGGTAGGTCAACCTACCCAACGAATTAAAACTATTCAAATCATTTCCCCAGACAGCTCCAGTGCAAGGATGCTTGCATTCTACTTTGCCTTTGGGGTTGATCGCAATGGACCAAGACCTGTCTTCCACCAGAATGCGGCGCCTTTGGCTGGGGCCTGCAGGTCAAGTTCACGGTGATCTACACCTTTCCGGCAACAAAGAATTGGCGAATAAAGCCCTGTCGCAAGTTCGGACCGACACAGGGCTGCTTTCCAATCGATCTCTGGCAATTTGGCCCTAAACAGATATTAATTGTCCCCTGGTCAGTTGGGTAATTCCTATCTTCTGGTCCAGATTGATATGGAGTAAACATTTAAGATCGGTTTTCCGAATCCCAGGGGCTGGTTAGCCTATAGGCTTGAGAATACTCTTTTTGTTAAAAGGGCAGCCTATTCTCACCGGTCAGAATATTACGATTTTGGCAGTTCCAGTGAGTGTTATTATAATGGCGACTTTCTCGAGTTGAAAACTGTAGGGCCCATTGCAGTGATTGAGCCAGGGGAATCTGCAACCCACATCGAAACCTGGGAACTCTATCAGGATATTGATCATCCTGAGAATGAAGCTGCGGTACAGTCATTAATAGATAAGCTAGATCTGGATTAATCAGAGAGAAATAAAATTCCATTGCCTGATCAGGCCATAAAAAAACACTCCGGGTTTTCCCGGAGTGTTTTAGTTAAGAAACAAACCAATATCCTATAATCCTTTCATGGTGTTGCCCAGGAACAGGACAACGTAGGCAACTACGACAAACCAGAAGGCATATCCGGAAACAAACGGAATACTTATGAGGTTTCCGAGGATACCAAGAACTGCCAATACAACTGAGATATAAAAGACATTTTGGGTTGGGGGTGTGAGTTTCATTAGTTTCTCCTTTGAATTGAAAGAAATATATCAATTACCAATCTAAATAACCTCGATTGATCTTATTAGTTACGACGGGTTTGTCTCCCGACAAAAAAGCGGATTTCCTTGATAAGCCCACCAAAATAGATTAGATTAAACAAAAACTTAATATTCTTTAGCCTTGGCATTCTTATCCGAAGATTGAAAGTAAAATCGCCCCCACAAATATCAGGACAAAAGCCACGATCATCCAACCAAGAACGGCTGAATAATTTTTTGGATCTATTTGATCCTCCTGATCCATCATTCGAATTTATGGAAAAAGACGCCAAAAGAACGACGAAATCGATATCACCAACGCGGTTCCAGCAAGTACCAGAGATTGATCATCAGCCGAGATTAGGATTACAACCAATAACAATATGAATATCAGTTTCGTCACTGAGACCCAATTAACCAGGAATCTAACCAGATTATGTTGTTCTGGGTTCTGTTTGGATTTTTCCCATGC
>JAZFRV010000352.1:0-10243 GCA_036445875.1 Anaerolineales bacterium | reverse complement strand
AATCCAGTAAAGCATTTTTCCCCATGTTGTCCAGATTGTCCAGAGCCGTCTGGGAAGCGAAAAACTTTTGTCGACTGTGTCGATAAGCCGCAATCAGGGCGGCCAATTCTTCAGGAGTCTCCGCAGTATATTTTAGCGCCTCAGCAGTTTCCTGGTTTGGCGAGAAAACAGCTTCTCCGCGGATTCTAATCTTATCAACAAATTTGATTTCTACTTCCATCTGATAGAGGGCTTGAATACAATCCTGAAATGATTTTGAGACCTCATTGGATAAAGCGTTTTGATCTGGAGCATGGTGAATCGCTTTCATCGCTTCCGAAAACCGGCGGGCTTCTGCCCTGGTTATATAAGATAAAGCAAGCTCATAAACGACTCGTTTCTCTGATGGATTTAAGTCGGCAGCATGTTGAATATGTTTTGCGGATTCCTCCCATTGATGAAGTTCCCGGGCGGTTCTCCCAAGAGCAATCTCAACGGCCGTGCTGAATGATTTTTCTCCTACAGCCAGTTTGTGCCAATTTTCAACCGCCTGATTAAAACTCTCTTGAGCTTCTTTCAGACTGCCTTGCCTGTTTAATATCCGGGCTTTGAGAGCATCTACCCGGGGTAGATCTGTCTCCATTGAAACAAGCAAATTGCTGATTTCCGCCGCCTTCACTTCCTGATTTTGATTAAGTGAAATTTCTCCTGACAAACAAAGGGAATGAATTTGGGATGGATTAAGTTTTCCACCCTTTTTCAATTGTTCCAGGTCAAGATTGGATAAAATCTCCTCAGCTTGATCAATCCTTAAAATGGCACAGGCCAGATCTGCGGCAAAGGCGCGTGTATCTGCAAGTTTGTCTTTCTTAGAGGAATCGGCTTGGAAACCTGCTAAGGCTTCCTGGGCGTGGTAGAAGGCTTCTTCGTTTGAGGAAATTTGCTGTTGGACCCGGGCCATCTTGGCATGTAAATCTGGATCTTCCGGAGATAGATCCAGTGCATTTGTAAGACTGGCAATTGCAGCCTGGAATCGATCCTGGCTGATCAAGAGGTCGGCTTTTTGTATTCTCCACTCGGGGTGATCCAGGTCAGCACTAATGGCTTGATCAAGAAGATCCAGCGCTTGTTTGGGTTCGTTGTTCAACTCATGTCCGGCTGCCAGGCGGGACCAGATTTTAGGAAGCAGGGGAGAGGGGGAGGGATTCGCTTCACAAATATTGGTAGCTTTTGTTAGGCACTTCATACCTGTTTCAAAATTTCCCATTTTAATTAATTCATCACCGGCCAGCAATAAATCCTCGGGTTGGATCTCTTCGAATTGCAGGATCTGGGAGAGGGCTGAAAATGCTTCTTTATCATTACCGGCTGATGAATATGCTTTACCGAGATGGATCTGGGCGGCATAATTTTCGGGTTCAATCTTCACAAGCTCTTTGAGAGCGGATATTCCCTGTTCGGGTGATCCCAGAGCCAATGTAAACTCAGCGATCCAGGCCAGGGTCTTCGGATTATGAGGAGCTATCTCAGCTGCTTGTTTTGCGGCTTCGAGGGCATTTTTGGTTAAATTGGCTGATTGATATGCCTCAGCTAAACCGCGTATGAGGGGCAAATTATGGGGATATTTTTCATGTCCTTCTTTGAGGGATGCGATGGCAGTTTCAATCTTTCCCATTTTTATAGAGGCAGTTCCTAATCCCAGGA
Organism: Anaerolineales bacterium; assembly: GCA_036445875.1. GTDB lineage: Bacteria > Chloroflexota > Anaerolineae > Anaerolineales > UBA11858 > B10-G9. The sequence goes on along the minus strand of JAZFRV010000352.1, from coordinate 8,560 downwards.
TGATCCTGGGTGACCAGGAAGGATCTGATTTTAATGAAGTATCAAAGGCCTTTTGGAAGGAAATTATCGCATCTTGATAGTTCTCAGCTGCAATTTGGGTTTCTCCTAGCAGAGCAAGGGCAATTTTGTTTTCTGGATCGATATTTAGGGCTTTGTTCAATGACTCTGCGGCCAGATCAGGATTGTCTCCAATTCTTAAATGTGCATCTGCATGCTGCAAGTAAGGTTCAACATCCAGAGGATTTTGATCTAGTACATGAACCAAGTAGGGGAGAGCCTCCCCGGGTTCATCCATGTCCAACAATAACTTTCCGTAGATGGCATTTACTTTGCCATTGGCCGGATATTGTTCCTGCAGGTTCTTAATAGTTATCCGGGCTTGTTCAAGGTGACCTAAATTGTAAAATGATCGCCCAAGTCCGTATTGAATCTCATAGGCAGTCTTTTGATCCACTTGCTCTGCATCTGCTGCTACGGCAGCATTTTGAAATGTTTCCAGTGCTTTTGATTGGTTAAGGTGATTTGCTTGGATCTCGCCTAATTTTAACAATATCTGGGCTCTGGTTGATGCTGCAGTCAAACCTGATTTTAATGTTTGGATGGCCCTCTCGGGAGTTTTTGATACCAATTGGCTTTCTGCCAAGGCAATCCAGGGCTCTTCCAAATCAGGTGAAATTTCCACTGCTCGATTCAAATATGCAAACCCTTCATCTTCTTTACCGAGAAATATTAGAGATTTTCCGATAAGTGCCTGAGCGCTGCTGTGATCCGGCTGCTGATCAAGGATTTGTTTACAGGCCGTGATAGCACGTTTGGGCTGCTGTGCTGTGTATGCACAAGAAGCAAATGAAAAAAGATCTATTAAAGGAAGATAGGCTTCTGGTTGGGATTTTGCCTCATTTGAAATATGAAATTTGCTCAGGATATTTGCATGGGTTTCCAGGGCATCCTTCCAGGCCTCTGCACCTTCTTGATATTCTGCCAATTTCCTCATCAGCGAAATATCCTGGGGATTCAGTACGGATGCGATTTGGGCTTGTTCGGCTGCCAGGGAATGATTTCCCAACTGACTCAGTGCCCCAGCATATGCTAGATGTGTATCTAGATGATTGGGATATTTTGATAAATAGGATTGAGCTGAATCGATACATTCATCAAGTAAATTGAGCTGGAGCAGAACTGAACAGAGATTCACCGGTGGTGAGTTAGCTTTGATTCCCTTCTCAAGAGCCAGTAATGCTAATTGTCTAGCCCTGGCTTTTTGATTTTGTGAAAATGCGTATTCGGCAAGGGCAGTTAAAAGTTCAGGATGATCTGGGGGCGGATCTTTTAATTTACTGATCAGGTCACCAGCTGCGGTGTAATACTTGTTATCCAACAGAGATCGGATAATGTCGGAAATCTCCTGAACGTTATCATTCACCCCTTCCGGGCTGCTGATGGTTGAAGTTAATTCCTGCCAGGCTTTATCACCAACTTGAGGTTGTTGAAGACCCGTTTTTACTTTATTCAAGTTGGCTGCCAGTTTTCCGTGAAGTCTCTGGTTTTGATCTGTCGCTTCTCTGAGCAGCTCTAGAGCGATTTCTGTATTGCCGGCTAATTGGTTAAGAAGGCTGAGAGTAACACTTTACTGAATAATGGACGGTTCCGGGGTCTGCTTCGCTAGTAAAGTTTTAGCAATATTAGGAGCGAGGTCGGGAACTTCTTTATTAAGTGTCTTAATCCATTTTTCTTGGTTAACAGGATCCAAAATTATCATAACCCCACCCAATAGATCTGCTAATGCGGCTGGAGTTAACGGTCTGGAGAGCAGTACTTGCATTCCAGCCTCAGGATTAAGAGCCAGGATCAATTCCTGCGGGTTTTCAATTAAATCAAATAAACAGGAAAGAGCAAATAGCCAGCTGTTCTGAGCGGAAACTTGATTGAGGATCTCCTCCCAGGTTTTACCTGAATTCTTTTCACCAAAAAAAGCCAGGCATAATTGGAAAGCTTCACTGAATCCCAGAATCTGATCCAGGCTGTTTTCATAATCCTGGTAAGTTTGGTTAACCTGGTTTCTTAAGCCAGCAGGCAGATCATCAAATGATTTAATTGGCCAATCCACTTGCTCTGAGGAATCCCTGTTCAGAGCAGCTGCTCCGATCCTTCCTGGAGTCCAATCAGTCGGTTCGCTGCCGATTTCCTGATCCAGGTATTGAAGAAAACCTTCGGTTTCTAATTTTCCCCAGATTAATGGAGAGCGCCTGAGTGCAGGTATTGCCCAGGACCAGGACTCTTCTGGAAATATCTTCTTAAGAGCATCAATGATGAGAAGTTCCTGATGTGCCATTGTTCTCCTGTTAATTTAGACCGAGGTAAAGTGTCAATGTAATTCCTAAAATCATAAAGACAGAACCACTGATGATTAGAAAAACACCGATGCCCTTTGTGGTTTGAATCAGGTTGGTCGTTGCAGACATAAGCGCAGACGCATTGCTGACCAGACCGGAGACATCATCCGCAATACCTTTTTCGGTGATATGTGCGAGTGATTTGCTGATTGCACGGGTGTCCTGTCCAATGGATCGGATGACCAACACTGTAACGCCAGTTGCAAATGTAATCAAACCGATCAGGAATAATCCTGAAGCCATGGCAGATAATACGCGGGCGAGTTCAAAAATAGTCATTTTAAACAACTCCTTTATTCTGATATCCTGATTATTGTGCAAGATGTATGCCGGATAGAGTTTGGAATTTGGCTGCCCATCCATATCCCAGGCAGTTGATTTCCGGATCTGAAAAACTTTGATCCCAACTCAATTAACTTCATCTCTACCGAATTCGTATGATGCAAGACTTAGGCCAGAACTTGTCGGTTATTTCTGGGATTTGTATCCAATCAGGGGATGATAGATCTTAGGGGAGTTAATAAAGAAGGTTGAACCTCAAGTTCTTGTGCTATTGACGAATACTGGCCGGCAAGTTACAATTTTCCCTGCTAAAAACACATCGTCACCCGGTTGTGACGGTCTTTTTTTGTTCTGAATAAAATGGAAAACAGAACCGGGGATGGGTTTTCAGAAGAACAGTCAAATCTCATCATTCTAGAGAAGCGAAGGTAACTCTGCCCTGCAGTAGTGAGAGGCGCTTCGAGGAAGGTATTAATGGAAAAGTTTGTCTTAGAAGCAAAGAAGAGGGAAATCATCGGGAAACAAGTAAAAGCCCTCCGTCGAGAAGGATTTCTTCCTGCAGTGATTTACGGGAGTGATATCGAACCGATGCCGTTAACCCTGGATACAAGGGAAGTTCGCCTGATCCTGGATACGATAGGCGCTAATACCCTGGTCACATTAAAGATCGGGAAACAAGAGTCCCTGGCTTTAGTCCGTGATACGCAGCGGGAAGTTATAACGCGTGACTTACTTCATGTTGACTTTCAGGCTGTATCATTAGAAGAAACCATCACATCAACAGTCCCCGTATTGGTAATTGGTGAAGCACCTGCTGTAAAGGAAATGAACGCACTTTTGGTCACTGGCTTAGATGTCCTTCAAATTGAAGCCAAAGCTAAAGATTTGCCGGATACTATCAGGGTTGATGTTTCTGAATTAGCTGAGATTGGTGATAATATCCAGGTCAAGGATATTTTTATATCTGGAGATGTCATAATTCTGGATGACCCGGAAGAAACAGTAATCGTGGTTGCTGCTCCAACATTGATGGAGATTGAACCTGAGGTTGAGGAAGACGCCGAGCTCTTCGAGGAACTCACTGATGCTGAACTCCTGGAAGGAGCAGAAGCTGCAGACGGAGAAGCTGTAGACGGAGAAACAGCGGAGGATGCCCCTGAAGAAGGTTAATCATTTTCGATAACGACCGAGAACCATCCCGGAAGATAAAACCATGCCGGGATGGTTTTTCAATTAAATTGACTTTCCCAATGAACACATGAAAAATCCCCTGCATCATCACAACTGGTATTTCTTAACAATATTCTTTATTTTTCTGACTGGTTGCAGCCCTGCCGTGGTAGCTGAAGATCCCAACCTGTTGCCATCGCTTCAAAGTACAGAAGAAGCCGGAGCCAGGTTTATCAGCGAAAGCCCTTTTCCTGAAACCGGGGTTATTTACCAATGGGCAATCTCCGCAGAAGCGAGTTCGGAGTTTTCCAATCCCGAGTGGAGCGCAGAACAATCAGTTGGATTACCGGATTCTCCCGGTTGCGGTGATTACCAATTTTCATGGGCCTCAGCTGCCAGCGATTCGATAGATACCTTGACTGTGAAGTTTTCTGAGCTTGTAATTCCGCAGGAAATCATTATCCATCAAAGTTTTAATCCGGATCAAATTTCCAAGGTGGAAGTTCAAGATCCGGAAAGCCAGGGTTATTACACCGTTCTTCATAAGAACCCTCTCCGGGTAGATCGGCCCTGCCCATTTGAATTAGTGGTTCCTGTAGAAGGAATTGATTTCTTTACCAATACGGTACGAATTACAGTGGATCAATCCCAGTTGGGATTAGGATGGAATGAAATAGACGCGGTTCAATTGATAGGTATAAGAGGGGAAAATTGATAATTGATCTTTCAGTTGCATGTCAACGGTCTAGTCCGGTAATTTCCAGAAAATCAAGCACAATTTGAGCAGTTACTCCCCACAAAATCTCTCCCAGGTATTCTTCAAAAAAGATCACTGGATAATCTGTTCCGGCTGAGGGGTCGGGTCGCCAGGTTTTTACCTGGTGGTTTTTTGAATCTGCTAACCATGATATCGGATAAATGATCGTTTTTTCCACTTCAACTGGAGATGGTACAAGGGGATATGGCCAGGGGAGGATACCAACAAATGGTTTAACTTGATAGTCTGTTACGGTTGTGATTGGACAGGTTTCTCCCAAGATTTCCACGTCATCAGGATTTAGGCCAATCTCTTCCTCCGCTTCTCGAAGAGCTGTATCTTGCAGGGTAGAGTCAGATCTGTCAACCCGACCGCCGGGAAATGCAATTTGACCGCTGTGTCGGTCATATTTATGATGAGTCCGTTTGATGAAAAGGATTTTCCAGATATCCTGGTCCAGAAGCAAGGGGATTAGAACAGCCGCGGGTTGTTTCCCTTTTTCTCCAATCCCGGGCAAAGGAGGACAGGTTCTCACCCGTTGATCTTGAGTCTGAAGGAGTTTTTGTTTGATCTTCTCGGGATTAATAATCATGATTGATCGAGTTGACTGATCCAGTTTCCCAGGAAAATGGAGACTAGACTTCCCAAGGCGCCAAATCCACCGAAGATGGGACCGATCATAAGAAATTGAATATCCCAGAACGAACCCAATAAATGGCCAAGATAAAAACCGATCCAGGAAAAAATCAGAATCAACAGATATCTACCACCCCTGCCACCCTTCCAAAAATGGAATGCTGATCCCAAAAAGGTTGCTAGAAGAAAACTGTAGAAAATAGATGGGGAAGTCATAGTTAATTCGATCTGATGATCCCTCCTCCGAGACAGAGGTCATCCTGGTAAAAAACAGCTGCTTGTCCCGGTGTGATGTCAGGCAGAGGAGATTCCAATTTAATTAAGGAACTTCCTGGATCTATCAATGTAATTGTGGCGGGAACTTCACTTGATTTATAACGAATTTTAACATTGGCTGAGAATGGATTTTGAGGAGATATTCCAGAGATCCAGTTTACATTGTCAGCGTAAAATTCCTGTTGACCATGGTCATCCCTAGGTCCGATAATCAGTGCGTTTAGGGATAGATCCTTTTTAATGACATAGTATCGTTCTGGATTTGAGATACCCAAGCCTTTTCTTTGACCAATGGTAAATTCAGCTAATCCTTGATGGTTGCCAATGATATTGCCATCGGGATTAAGAATAGGGCCGGGTTTCATCATCTCCGGAGATGATTTTCGCAAGAAATCCCGGTAATCTCCCGGGCCAACAAAACATAAATCCTGGCTATCTGGACGGTCTGCAACCGGGAGGGAATACTCCTTTGCCAATTCACGCACCTGTTTTTTGGAGAGCTCTGCCAGGGGAAAGATCGTCTGGCGGAGATTCTTCTGGGTCAGCACGTGGAGAAAATAAGTCTGATCTTTTCCGGCATCCTTGTTTTTATAGAGTTGGTAGGAGTCAGTGGTGGATTTCTGGATCCGGGCATAATGTCCGGTTGCCAGATATTCCGCTCCCATGGTATTTGCGCGGTTCAATAAAAAATCCCATCGAACAAAACGATTGCAGTTCAGACAAGGATTTGGGGTAATTCCTTGCGCATAGCCATCAATAAAAGGGGTTACCACCGACTGAAAGAATTGATCTTGAGCATCAATCAGGTAGAAGGGAATATCGAGCAACCCTGCTATATACCGGGCTTCCTGTTGAGCATCCGGTGCACAGCAGCGATTTTCGGTATCTGTATCGCTCCACAGGCGGAGCATCATTCCTATCACATCATAGCCCTGATTTTTAAGAAGGGCTGCAGATAAAGAGCTGTCAACGCCCCCGCTCATTCCGACCACTACGCGTGCCCCAGAAGGTGCGGTCAAGAACTTAACTCCCTTATCTGGTGAATATTCCCCGGAAGGGTTTCAAGGAATTTGTTGATCTCTTGGGCGGTTGTGTCTTTCCCGAGAGTAACCCGCAGGGAGCCCAAGGCCCAGGATGGTGAAAATCCGAGTTCGGTTAAGACTGAACTAGGTTCAGGATCTCCAGTTTTGCAGGCGGATCCAGAGGAACAAGCAAATCCAGCAGAGTCGAGGATCGATAATAAAAGATTTCCGTCCACTCCATCGAATACAAAACTGGCATGATTAGGCAGTCGATCTACCGGGTGCCCGGTTAATTGGCTGGAAGGGATCTCAGTTAATATTCGACTGATCAGATCATCTCTCAATGGGAGGATGTGTTTGGTTCGTTTTTCATTTTCTTTTTGAACCAGTTTATATGCCGCCGCCATGCCCACAATTAATGGAATATTTTGAGTTGCGGCTCTCTGGCCAAATTCCTGGGATCCACCGGTCAGGATTGGGCTGAGATTTGTTCCGGTCCTGATATACAGAACCCCCACACCTTTTGGTCCGTAAAACTTGTGAGCTCCCAGGGATAATAAATCAACACCCAAAAGATTAACATCCAGCTGGAAATGAGCTCCACTCTGAACTGCATCTGTGTGAAATAAAACACCTTTCTCCTGGCACAATTTACCGATCTCCGCAATTGGATTCAGGGTTCCAATTTCGTTATTGGCATGCATGACAGATACCAGGAAAGTATCTTCTCTCAGGTTTTCTAGGACCGCTTGAGGGGATACCCTGCCGAATTTATCTACCGGCAATAAACTCATCTCAAACCCGTGTAAATTAATCAATTGCCTGGCTGTTGCGAGAACCGCTGGATGTTCAATGGGGGAGATAAGTAAATGGTTCGCACCAGTATTTTCCCGGGCGGCGAAAGCAGATCCCCGTAAGGCCAGGTTGTCGCTTTCTGATCCGCACGATGTGAAAATGATCTCGGATGGTAAAGCACCCAGAAATCCCGCCAGCTCTCGGCGCGATTTTTCCAAGGCTGCCTCTGATTGTTGACCAAAACGATGCAGCGAAGATGGATTCCCAAATATTTGTGTGAAGTACGGCTGCATGGCGGCAGAAACCCGTTCATCAACCGGGGTAGTTGCTGCGTAATCCAGATAGATGTTTTTCATATTTTCCTTTCCTTGCGATTATAGCATGACCGTCTGAAACCAAAAGTAAAAAGAATTATTTGATCTAGATTTGACCCATATTTATCCGGATTGGATAAAAGTATTAATGTAATGAGTTGTCTATGTTGGGGTATTTGCCCAAATTGTTATGCTCTTTGTTATAATATCTTGGCTTGGAAATATAGATCAACAGGAGGCTGTATGGTGCAGCAAATCAAATTTGGAACGGATGGCTGGCGGGCACACGTTGGAGAAGATTATACTTTTGCAAATGTCCGGCGTTGTACCCAGGGATTTGCTTCCTACCTGATTGAAGAAGGTTGTCAGGACAGCTGGGTGATTGTTGGCCATGACCGCAGGTACCAGGCTGAACAGTTTGCAGCAGCAGCAGCAGAAGTATTGGCTGGAAATGGACTTAAAGTCTATCTTACCGATGGACCCACACCAACTCCGGTTATATCCTATGCGGTGGTGGATAAAAAAGCGGCTGCGGCGATCAATATTACTGCCTCCCATAATCCCTATACCGATAACGGGTTTAAGGTGAGGGATGAAAACGGTGGTGCGATTGATCCGGATGGTCTGTTAAGGATTGAAAAGAACATTCCCGACACTGAAGATCTTGTAAAACGTATCTCTATTACTGACGCCATTGATGCTGGCAGTCTGGTAATGTTTGATGCAGCTCCTGCTTACATAGAACATATTCAAACTCTGATTGACCTGCAGCCGATAAAAGATGCCGGGCTGAGGGTTCTTGTCGACCCAATGTGGGGCAATGGAGCAGGCTGGTTTCCTAAGTTAATTGGCGGTGGTGCAACCAAGGTCTTTGAGATCCATCAAGACCGTAATCCAAACTTCCCAGAAATGAGC
>JAZFRV010000351.1:0-30455 GCA_036445875.1 Anaerolineales bacterium | reverse complement strand
GGGACAACAGATTCATCAACCACCTCTAATTCAGCGCTGATCTTTGTATTGATGATTTGATCTGGAAAGAGATCTATCACCCAGACTTTTGCCCGTTTTCCATCACCACTAAGAATATAATCATCGGGATTTTTCCCGGCTTTTAGCGTCACGGTTTCATACAGCCAGGCAGGATAATCTGCCTCAGGGTTTGATCCAATATACTGACCATCCTCTACAACCTGTTTCCCTTTAAAGAAAACATCGTTGGGTACAATCTGCTGAAGATCCTCCGCAAGCAGGATATCTGCCCATCTACCAGGTGACAGTGACCCAACCAGGTGTTCAATCCGGAAGTGTTTAGCAGCATTAATAGTAGCCATCTGTACAGCCTGAATGGGAGGGATTCCGAGCTCAATTGCCCGATTAACCATGTAATCAATGTGGCCTTCCTCCAAAATCTCATCCGGATGTTTATCATCTGTACAAAACATCATGTGATGAGAGTAAGTTCCATCCTTGACCACACCTTTTAGAATAAGATCCAGGTTTCTTTCAGTGCTGCCTTCCCGGATTAATACTGCCATACCCAACTGTAGGCGAGATAAAGCTTCCTCATAATCCACACATTCATGGTCATCAGCTAATCCGCCGCAGGCATAAGCCACTAGCTCTTTCCCTACCCTTCCTACTGCATGACCATTGCATATTTTCCCCAAGCGTTGAGCTGCTTCAATTTTCAGCAAGTATTCATCTCTCATCCCCAGAACTTTTGAAGGATCCAATTCCCCCAGGCTGACAGTTTCCGGCCAACCAAGGATTTCACTCACTTCTTGAAGATTTAGTTCCCCCCCGGTTGTTTCCAAACCCGGAGCTGTCGGCACGCGGGAGGAGACTTCCAGGAATATATGATAAGAAAGTTCATCCCTGGAACGGAGCAAGGCTTTAAATCCCGGCAGACCAGCGACATTGGCAATTTCCATAGGATCTGACAGCATGACTGTTGTTCCTCGAGGAAGAAGCAGTTGGGATAAATTTTCGGGAATAACGAGTGTGGAATCCAAGTGAACGTGCGTATCAATAAAACCAGGCAGAGCTAACTTCCCTCCGCCATCCATGACTTCATTTGCTTTATACTCCCCCGCATAAGGTGTGACAATCCGCCCGGATCTAATTCCTATCGCTCCGGGCTCAACCGTTCCAGTGTAGACATTTACAACCTGAACATTGGCAATCTTCAGATCCAGCGGCACCTCACCCAGGGCTGCCCTGATCAAATCCTTTCGTTCGGATAAGCTGATCATGAATTACAATCCGCGCTGTCCGCGGATATAGGGTAAACCCAGAGCTGCAGGAGAACCGATCCGTTTGCGATTAGCTTCCCGACTGCCGATAACAAGGAATACTACTGTGAAGATATAGGGCAGCATTTTCAGGAAGAAGCCGTAATTGACATTATAATAAAATGGATTTGCTAATCCCAGTATCGTGGCTGGACCTTGTAGATCCAGCACCAGTCGTCTGAGGGCGCCAAATGTAAATCCTCCGAATGCCGCCCTGACCGGATTCCATTGTGCAAAAATCACCAGACCAATCGCAATCCAGCCCTGCCCAGCTGTTGTTAAACCACCGAACCAGCCAGGTGAAATGGAAAGGCTGATGGTAGCTCCAGCCAATCCCGCCAGCAAACCGCCCACAAATACGTACAAATAACGGAGTAAATAGACCCTGATGCCAAGTGTATCTGCCGCAGCTGGATATTCGCCAACTGCCCGAAGATGCATACCGGGTCTGGTGCGATTAATAAAATACCAGGCCAAAGGGATGAACAGGAAACCGATATAAACCATAATGCTTTGGTTATAAAAGAAAATGCCTCCCAGCCAGGGTATTTGTGTCAGTCCTGGAATGGAAAACTTGGGCAGATGGGGAACAACATCCCGCAGGCTGGTCAAACCCTCTCCGAGCACCAGGCTGATACCCGTTGCGAGAAAGTTGAGCGCCAGACCACTGATGACCTGGTCAGCCTGGAGGGTGATAGTAATGAATGCGTGAATCTGACTGATCAGACCCGCCGCCAACATGGCAACCAGCAAACCCAGCCAGGCATTTCCAGTCGCTGCCGCTGTTTTATAGGCAGACATGGCCCCGATCAACATCATGCCTTCTACACCAAGATTCAGGATCCCAGATCTTTCAGAGAATATCTCACCTACAGTGGCGTATAACAATACTGTTCCGGTAGCTACACCGGATGCTAAGATAAGAATAAAGTTCATAATTAATCCTCCACCTGCCGGGTAATGCTGACCCGATTGCGATAGAAGAAATCACTCGCTATCAAGGCAACCATGATTACACCTTGAATCAATGTTGGTATTCCAGCTGGCTGAACTTCCCGACCGGCCAATATCAATGCCCCAAATAAGATTGACGTCAGGATCACAGCTAGCGGATTTAGTTTTGCCAGCCAGGCAATAATAATACCTGTGTATCCGTAGCCGGGAGAAATTGCTCCCTGGAACCTGTGGACAACACCCATGATCTCAGATGATCCAGCCAAACCAGCCAGGGCACCGGAAACCATCATCACCAGGATAATATTCTTCTTGATGGATATACCCGCATATTCCGCAGCTCTTGGGTTATCACCAATCAAACGAATTTCATATCCCCACTTGCTTTTGCTTAATATCAGCCACAAAATAATGGCAGCAAGAACAGCAAAAACTAGTCCAAAGTGGGTTGTTAATCCTCCAAAGAATGGCCAGCGTTTGGCAAGATCAGAAAGCCGTGGAAGCCAGGCGTTTTTCTGGAACATTCGCGACATCTGGAAACCACTCTCAGACCATACTCCATAAATGAAATAATTATTCCACTCGATAGCAATGTAGTTCATCATCAATGTAGATATAATTTCATTGACATTATAGCGAGCCTTCAGAAATCCCGGGATAAAACCCCATGCGGCACCAAGGATCATTCCGAATAATGCCGTTACCAAAATAAACTGCCACTTGGGCGCTTCCATGGGAAGGATCGGGAGCAGCACAACCAGACTGGCACCAAAAGCACCCAGGTAAAATTGCCCCTCTGCGCCGATATTCCAGAGTTTCATCCGGAATGCGATCGAACATGCCAGGCCCACCAGCATGAGAGGGATGGCTTTCACCATCGTATCGGAGAGTACACCAACACTCCCCAAAGAATACTTAGCAATGTGGGTATATGCTGCCCAGGGTTTGCCACCGCCGAGCCAAATTACCAGGGCGCCAATTAATAAAGCAACAACAACTGCGGTCAAGGAAAGAACTGGCGATAACCACTTGGGAGGGTTATCCACCCGGTTTTCAATTTTAATCCGGAATGGGAATTTCCAACCAGAAGCAGATTTAGAACTGATATCAGCCATATTATTTTACTCCTTCTGCTTCAATCTGCTCAAGGGGAGTACCCGTCATCATCTCACCGATCTTGTTAATGTCTCCATCGCTGATTTCGCCCATTATCTCACCTTCGTAAATGACATATATCCGGTCACTCAAAGTCAATAACTCTTCAAGTTCTTCGGATATCAGCAGGATTGCCGCACCGGATTCCCTTTGTGCTAAAAGAAGCTTTTGGACTCCTTCAATTGCGCCGACATCCAATCCTCGGGTAGGCTGCACAGCAATCATGAATTTTGGTTCACTGGAGATTTCCCTGGCGAGGATAACTTTTTGAAGATTTCCTCCTGACAATAGTCTCACCGAGGTATCAATGGATGGCACAATGATGTCATAAGCTTCTTTGAGATCTGATGCATAATTATTAGCTTCGGATGAGATCACACGCCACCCTTTTGAGATCGGTGATTGATCGTAATTCTTCATGATCACATTATCTGTCACACTCAGGTTGGGAGCAGTGCCTACATGGGTTCGGTCAGCTGGAATCAATGATATCCCATGACGGATGCCCAGTTTGACTGGTTTATTGGTTACATCTTTTTCATTAACAGTTACGGATCCCTCGGTAACTTCCCGCAGACCTGCCAGGGCTTCGGCAAGCTCGTTCTGTCCATTGCCAGCTACGCCTGCCAACCCGACAATTTCACCTTCCCTGACATTTAAACTAACGCCATTCAACGACTGAATTCCCTTGTCATTAATAGCTTTCAAACCCTTAACATCCAGAACAGTTTCTCCTGCCTGGACTGCTTTCTTTTCCACGCGGAAAATTACTTCCCGGCCAACCATCAGATGCGCCAGATCTGCCCTTGAGACATCCTTGGTATTAATCCCGCTAGAGGTAACTTTTCCTTTCTGCAAAACAGTAACCCGGTCAGAAATCTCCATTACTTCCTGAAGCTTGTGGCTGATAAATACGATCGATTTTCCCTGTTCAGTCATGGATCTTAGAGTATCAAACAATTCTGATATTTCAGTAGGAGCCAGCACAGCTGTGGGCTCATCCATAATTAACACATCAGCACCCCGATAAAGCATCTTCAGGATCTCTACCCGCTGCTGCTCTCCCACCGATAACTGCCAGACTTTAGCTTCGGGATCAACATGCAATCCATATTGATCTGCCATCTCGGTAACTTTTTTATTAAATTCAGGTAAACGCATTCGGAAGCGGGGTTCAGTCAATCCCAGCAGAATATTCTCTGTCACCGACTGGGATGGAACAAGCATAAAGTGCTGGTGAACCATACCGATCCCGGCATCGATAGCTTCTCTGGGTGATCCAAAATTTACCTGTTTCCCTTGGATAAAGATCGATCCGCTTTCAGCCTTGTACAATCCAGCCAGCACATTCATCAAGGTGCTTTTTCCAGCGCCGTTTTCCCCCAGTAAAGCATGGACTTCTCCCTTGCGGAGGTCAAAATCAACTTGATCGTTGGCAATCACACCGGGAAATCTTTTTGATATGGATCTCATATCTACCACGTGGTCTAAGGTGTTCATTTCTTTTTCCATAATCCACCACTTTGAATATGATACAACTGTCTTTTTTAAAAAAAAAGGAATAATAGCAGTATGAATTTGGGTGACCAGAAAATCTGGTCACCCAAATCAGAGAGATCTAGAGATCAGGCAGGTCAGCTGCGATATTCTGATTCCACCAGTACATACCGTAGGTGGCCTCAAAACCAGGTGCTCCTGGCAAAAACTGGTCGATATCTGCCTGGGTCATAAATTCGCCATCCGGAACAACAACGTTGCCGTCAATATCCACGATGGGTCCTGCAAAGACGTCAAAACGATCAAACTCGCCTGCTGCAACAGAATCCATTACTGCCTGGATTTTGGCCAGATCCTCTGCGGGAAGACTGGCAATACCGGGCTGGAGTTCCTGTCCTTCCATGAAACCGTACAGAGCTACGCCGCCGGTGGAGGCGTCGAAGTAGTCAGCCATGAATGGATAGGTTCCTGCTTGAACCTCTTCAGCGATGCGCACGAATACTGGTCCCCAAACCCAATAAGGAGCGGTCAGACACTCATCAATAGTGCAGGAGCCGATCCAGTCGTAGGTAATACCGTAAACACCCTCACGGTCTGCAGCTGCCAGGGCGGAAGCCGGGGTATCAGCACCAGTCATAACCACATGGGAGCCTGCATCAAAGAGGGAGTCTGCGCCTTCTCGTTCAATAATAGGATCGTGCCAGGTGAAGATCCAGCGAATGTCAACATCGCAATCCGGGCAGGTTTCCTGAACACCCAATGCATAAGCATTGAACAGGCGTAATTCTTCGGGGATTGGGAAAGTAGCCATACCACCGACGCGGGTGGCTCCATCAGCCTTAGCCCGGGATCCAGCGATCATGCCAGCAGCATATTTCATAACTTCCATTTCGCCGAACATATTGCCGAAATTAGTTCCATTGAACTTGTAACCGGAAATATGAACAAAACCGAGGTCAGGGAATTCCTCAGCGACAACTTCCATGGAATCCATATAACCAAAGGACCCACCGAAGATCAAATCAAAGCCCTTGCGAGCCAGTGCGCGGAATACCTGTTCGGAGTCTGCACCTTCTGCCACCAATTCCAGGTATGCAGTGTGCACGCCATCCATATTTTCCTCAAGGTAGTTGATACCTTCCCACTGAGCCTGTGACCAGCCACCATCATCATGGTTGCTGAGCATCACAATAGCGACATTGAATTTTCCATCCTCAATCTCAGGAATCTGAATACCACCAACCTCTTCTGGCTGTGACTGGCAGGCAGTAAAGACAAATGCTGCAACCAACATCAGGCTGATCACTATCCATAAACTTTTCTTTTTCATTATTTCTCCTCTGCATAATTGGCTTATACAAACGATTATTTCAAATCAGTATTTTCGAGATATATTTACCCTCCTTCATCAGTAATATGTATCAATACTATATGGTAAGTATACTAGAATATTGTTTTCAGCATTAGGAACAATATCCTGTTTGAATCGAGAAAATCTACTTTCTCGGTAGAACAATATTGAACAGTACTTAAGGGATGATCCTCGTACCTGTTTCACCCTTTAATGCCTGCCCGATATTTTCGGGGTTGGTAACAATAGCTTCTTTACCGCCCTGCTCCAGGAATTGGATAATGGCTCTGATCTTGGGTTCCATGGAACCTTTCGCAAAGTGCGATCCTTCCTCAAGATATTGTTTGGCTTCTGCCACAGTCATTTGATCAAGATCGACCTGATCCGGTTTGCCAAAATTCAAAGAGACTTTTTCAACAGCTGTTGAAATTAGCAGCATATCGGCATTGATTTCATTGGCCAGGAATGCTGAAGCAAAGTCCTTGTCAATCACCGCTGCGGTTCCTGCAATACCTGAATCAGTCTCGATGACGGGGATACCTCCACCACCCACAGTGATGGTGACTGTGCCGGATTCAATCAGTGCTTTTATGGCTTTCAGTTCCATGATTTCCACAGGAAGCGGAGAAGCCACGACACGGCGCCAACCACGACCGGCATCTTCGACGATATTCCAGCCAAGATCTTCTTTCTTTTTTTGCGCCTCATCTTCTTCCATGAATGTACCAATGGGTTTGGCGGGTGCCTGGAAGGCAGGATCGTTAGGATCTACCCGGACCTGGGTAATAATTGTTGCGGCCGGTTTATTGATACCGCGTTTATTTAACTCATTTTGAATATTCTGCTGCAGGGAATAACCGATTGCGCCCTGGCTGTCAGCACCGCAAACATCAAGCGGTAATTCATGCATGCCTTCAACCTTATGGGCAATTTCACTTCTGCGTAAAATAAAACCCACCTGGGGTCCGTTTCCATGTCCAACAGCGATATCCCATCCGGCTTCTATCATATCCACCAGGTGAGTTGCAGTTTCCTGGGCCGCTTTATACTGATCTTCTACAGTTTGATGCTGTTTCGATTTAATTAATGAGTTGCCGCCAATCGCAACAACTGCTACATTTTTCTTTTCTGACATCCTTATCTCCTAACGCATGGTCAGAGCCATGACTGCTTTCTGGGCGTGCATCCGGTTTTCAGCCTGGTCAAAAACCACAGATTGAGGACCATCCATCACTTCACTGGTAACCTCTACATCACGATCTGCGGGAAGCGGGTGCATGTAAATCGCATCCTTATCTGCCAGAGCCATTTTCTTTGAATCTGTAATCCAATCTTTGTACTTATCCTGGATCTTCTTTCCCTCTTCAGGATCCTGGGTTGTCAGCAAGGGACCCCAGGATTTTGCGTAAACGATATCTGCATCCTTAAAACCTTCTTTCATATCGTCGACAACCTCAAATTTACCGCCATACTTTTCAGCCTGAGCTTGGGCCTGTTCCATAATTTCTGGCATCAATTTAAATTCTGGTGGATGAGCCAGGGTAACATCAAGACCAAAGCGGGGTATTTGCAAAATCAGCGACTGCGGGACAGAGATCGGTTTCAGATAGGATGACGCGTAAGCCCAGGAAACAACCATTTTCTTCCCCCTCAGATCTGGGCCTTTCTTCTCAAAGATGGTCATAATATCAGCCAGGCATTGATGGGGGTGGTAAACCTCACACTGCATATTTAAAACGGGTGACCTAGAAGCTGAAGCAACATTGTTGATATATTTATTTCCTACACCCCAATCTACATGTCGGATAGCGATCCCATCAAAGTAACGGCCAAGAATTTCACCTAATTCTTTCTCGGTATCCCCATGCGAAACCTGGGTTGTTCTGCTTTCCATGAATGCAGCATGTCCACCAAGTTGTGCCATTCCGGATTCGAATGATGCCCGGGTGCGAGTGCTGGAGAAGAAAAATAGCATTGAGAGAGTTTTATCCTGAAGCAAAGCATGTCTTTCACCTAAGGCCCGTTTTTTCTTCAAATCCCAGGCTACCTCAAGAACTGTTTCAACTTCTTCTTTTGTAAAATCCAGATCGCCAATTAGATCGCGACCTCGTAAATCAGATATCATCATTTTCTCCTTATCTCCGCTCAGATTGATCAACATCTGAACGAATAACTAATTCCCGACAAATTGGTCAGCGCCAGTTTGCCAGGAATTGATCACTCATATTTTTTACTCTTCTGCGCCCAGAACCAGGGCAAGCAAAGCCATTCGCATCACAACACCGTTAAATCCTTCCTTCCAGTAGCGAGCCCAGCGGGTCTGATCAACATCTGGAGGAATATCATCCATACGGGGCAGGGAGTGCAGCAGAACTGCATCAGATTTTGCCTTGGTTTCCAGTAATTCCCTTGTAATCTGGAATTCCGGAGGAGTCAAAGCGACATCGCCGTCACGTTCATCACGGGATTTGGTGTAGTCTGGCTGGACAACTGGTTCAACCAGGATAACATCTGCGTCAGCTATAGCCTCACGGACATCATCGCCTTCCGTGAAATCAAGGCTGTTGCGTTTGAAATCTTCCCGGTATTCATCAGGAAGCTGCATATCTTTGGGCGCGATAAAAGTGATCGGGCAGTCGAACTGGGTTAAGGCATGTCCCAAAGAGTGCATGGTGCGCATCCTCATGTCACCAACTGCAACCCATTTGAGTCCATCAAGACGACCTTTCTCAGTCAGAATGGTATACAGATCGGTCAGGATCTGGGTGGGATGTTCTCCCCATCCATCTCCACCATTAATGATTGGCACACTGACCCATTTGGCTGCTTCGTGAGGAGCACCTTTCTGGAAGTGCCGCACAACGATTACATCACCGTAGTTTTCGAGCATTTTGAAGGTGTCCTTAATGGACTCCATATAAAAATCTCCAGCCCGGGTATTCTTGGCATCAGAAAAACCGGTTACCTTGCCGCCCAGGCGGAGCATGGCTGCTTCGTGGGCCAGGCGGGTTCGGGTGGATGGCTGGTAAAAAGCGGTCACCAAGGTTTTTTCTTTTAGTAAATCCACATTCTTGCGGTTTTGGGCAATGGGTGCCAGCTTTTTTGCTACCTCAAAAATCCGTTCAAATTCATGTCGTTCAATATCCCTAAGTGATAATATGTCACGTCCTACAAAACTTCTCATGATCTTACTCCTTTAAAAAAATGATCCAATATGTGTAATTGAGTTAATACTCTATATTCATTCGATATGTGATTTATTCTAAAGTATTCTCCTCCCGATACTACCGTTTAAATTTGATAACCTACTCTACGGACTATATGAAAATGGAAATAACCAGGTATAAAATAACTAAATGAGGAATCGATGATCCTTCCCCGGGTGGAAAACAACAAAGATGAAAAAACCAGCAGTGGATCGTTCGTTTGAATTTTCAGTGCAGCTGCGAGTTCAGGTGTAGCGCCAGTCGCACTGATGTCACATTTTGAACTTGCCAGAGGGATATCATCGCGCTTGATTAATAAATCCAGAACAGATCCCGTGAAATGGTACTTTACTTCTTCTTCACTGATTACATCAACCGGCAGATTATCCTCCAGAAATGCTACCGGTTTATTATCTGCGTGGATCACCCTGGAAACATGAATGATTTCTTCGCTTTCTGGTAATCCCAATTCCTGGGATAAGTCAAAATCAACCAACTTTTGGCATACCTGCAGCTCTCCCATGGAAACGGCCAAACCGATATGATCGGCTATAGTTTCCAGACTGATTAAGCGCTCTAATCCGCTGTCGAAAACATGAATTGGGTGGATGACGAAGGTTCCCACACCTTGTTTGCGCTCCAGCAACCCCCGGGTTTCGAATGTCCTCATTGTTTCGCGTAAAGAAGCCCGGGAAACTCCTAGATCTTCAGCCAACCTGGGTTCCGACGGCAGCTGATCGCCTGATTCCATATCTGCAATCAGCAGGCTGAGCTGTTCATGTAAAGATCTGGAAACGTCATTATTCTTGATCAAGAGCCTTCTCCTTCAAGAACAGGTATAAATGAAAAAGTGTCTACATCTACCAACCCCAGATCTGAGATGCGCAGGGAGGGTATCACTACCAGTGCCAGCAGGCTCAGCTGCATATTAGGATTAACTATCGTACAGCCGCAAGCGCGGAAACCTTCCAGCACAGTGGCAGCTTCCTCAGCGACAATATCAGCCCGCTTATTGGACATCAGTCCTGCAATAGGAAGGGCAACCTGACCAATCACCTTGCCATCTTTAACCACCACCTGACCGCCATTGATTTCTGACAGCTGGTTGGCAGCTAAAGCCATTTGTTCTTCATCTGTACCAACAACAATCATATGATGGGAATCATGGGCAACAGTAGAGCCGATGGCGCACTTCTCTTTTAATCCAAACCCGGAAACCAATCCTACAACCACTCCACCTGTCCCATGGTGACGCTCAACTAGGGCAATTTTTGATAGATCTTCCTCCAGATTTGTCCGGATCTCTCCTTTTTCTGCCATAACAGGGATCTGAAGATGTCTGGTGGGGGCTTGACCCTCAACAACTCCTATCACATGAGCCAGTAACTCACCAGAAGAAATAATTTCATCGACTGGCAGTCGAAAATCGTCAGCAGTTAATGAGCTTTTCATATTCACAGAATTAGTTGCCCACTCAGGATAGGCGGTCGAAGGCAACTCAATCTGCCACTGCCCAAATTCAGCTAAGATAACTCCCTTGGCAATAACTTGGTCTGCCTGGAAATTCTTAAGGTCTGATACCAAAAGGATATCTGCAAATCTACCGGGAGCTATTTGCCCCATGTCCCTGGTCATCCCAAAATGTTCTGCTGTATTTATGGTGGCCATCTGGAGTGCAATCATTGGATCTAGGCCAAGCCCAATGGTATGCCTTAAAACCCGATCCATATGGCCATCATTTACAAGCGTTTCCGAATGGGAATCGTCTGTGCAAAGGATAAAATTTCGTGAATCCAATCCGTCCTCGGTGATAGCCTTGATCTGGGCTTCGACATCGAGCCAGGCTGATCCGTAGCGCAGCATGGACTTCATTCCCTGGCGGACTCTTGCCACTGCATCTTCTTTCCTGGTGCCTTCATGGTCATCTTCTGCACCCCCAGCAACATAGCCATGGAAGGGTAATCCCAGATCTGGCGAGGCATAATGTCCACCAATTACCTTACCAGCTGCCCGGGTTGCAGCCATCTCATCATGCATTTTAGAATCACTGAAATATACACCAGGGAAATTCATCATTTCACCCAGTCCAATAATTCTTTTCCACTTCATGGCTTTTTCTACATCTTCAGGATCGATGGAAGCACCTGGAGTCTCCAATCCAGGAGCAGAGGGCACACAGGAAGGCATCTGAACCCAAACGTGAATGGGTTGATTTTCCGCTTCATCCGCCATGAGTTTTACACCCTTTAAACCAAAAACATTGGCGATTTCATGGGGATCAATGAACATCCCGGTTGTCCCCCGGGGCGCAACAGCTCTGACAAATTCAGTGAGGGTAATCATGCCCGATTCAACATGCAAATGCCCATCTAATAAGCCAGGAACCAGATATTTTCCATCCGCATCAACAATTATGGTCGTTTCCCCAATCGTGTGAGATGCATCCTCACCCACATAAGCTATTCGGTCGTTAAGAACAGCAATGTCTGTTTCTGGAATGATCTCTCCCGATTGAACACAAACCCATTGTCCATTTCGAATCACAAGGTCAGCTTTTTCCCGACCCATCGCGACATTAACTAAACTTCGTGTCCTGGCACTTATCAGTTCTCTTGTCATTGAACTTCTCCCCTATCTGAAATGCATTTATCCATTTAATAAGCGAGCAGCAGCCTGGTTATGGGTTTCAATCAATTTTGGCAGATCAACAGTAGTCAGTTTTCCTTCCTTCACAACAAATTTGCCGCCAACAACTGTGTAATCTACTTTTACTGGAGCGCAAAAAACAACTGCTGCCACAGGATCATGAAGGGCACCGGCATATTCAATCCGGTTGAGGTTAATGGCTGTAAAATCAGCTACTTTACCCGGTTCAAGAGAACCGATATCATTTCGACCGAGAACCGCTGCCCCTCCTCTGGTTGCCAATTCCAGTGCCTGCCGGGCTGACATAATGGGGGCATTATCCTCTCCAGATCGGGAGTCTCCTTGAATTCCTGACCTGAGACGAGCGAGAAGCATCGCCTGACGAGCTTCTTCAATAATATGAGATCCATCATTACTGGCAGATCCATCCACCCCCAAACCAACATCCACTCCCGCAGCTGTCAGTTCCAGGATCGGTGCTGCCCCGGAAGCCAATCTCATATTTGAGCTTGGACAATGGGCAACTCCACAACCATGTTTAGCATAAATCTCGATTTCTTCTTCGTTCATATAAACCGAATGCGCAAACCAAACATCCGAACCTATCCAATTTACCTCTTCCATGTAGGCAACCGGCCGTTTTCCGAATTGTTTGATCGTAAAATCTACTTCATCTTCTGTCTCTGCTAAATGAGTATGAAGCTGGACTCCATATTCCCGGGCCAGTTCCGCACTTTCCCGCATCAAATCACCAGTAACACTGAATGGAGAACAGGGAGCCAGAACTATCTGGGTAAAAGAACCTGGTTCTTGATCATGATAGGCCTCAATCAGTCGTTGAGAGTCCTTGAGAATATACCCTTCTTCCTCAACCACACTATCCGGGGGAAGACCGCCTTTGCTCTCACCAAGACTCATTGATCCCCGGGAAGCATGCAGTCTTAAACCCAATTCCAGGGCAGCTTCGATTTCATCATCCAATCGAGAACCATTTGGAAATAGATAGAGGTGATCTGAAGCAGTAGTACATCCAGAGAGAGCTAACTCAGCTAAGGCAGTTTGAGTTGAAATCCTGATGTCTTCAGGTATCATCCTGGCCCAGATCGGATAAAGGGTCTTTAACCAGTGAAATAAATTTGCATCTTGTGCTTCTGGCACTACCCGGGTTAATGTTTGATAAAAATGATGATGAGTATTTACCAATCCCGGAAGGACAATATGCCCTTTTAGATCAAAAATCTGATCTGCCTCTACCGGGAGCTGGTCAGATCCTCCCACTTGTTCAATAAAACCATCCTTAATAAAAAGACCACCATCCTCTATTTCACGGTGGTGGTCATCCATTGTCACAACTATTTGGGCATTCTTAATAAGGAGAGTAGACATAGGAATTTCCTGGTATAAATTTGTCTGACAACCTCAAGTTTAACAAAAAAAATCTCCCTTGTCAATTGTCAGACAAGTTCTGGAGCAAAGATATGATTTTAATCATATGATAAGAAATTAAAGGTGTTTTAACCCGCAAAATTGCTGTGATAACGGGTTACCCCAGAAACAGGGAGCTAAAAGAGAAAATTAAATAGGTTTTTAGCCAGGATGGGATATATTAATGAAAAGACAGCAAGCCCCAGGATCAGGATTAAGCTTAGCAGTGCAATCAAACCCAGGCAACCTCCCCGATCGATCCTTTTCCGGAGTTCCTTCGGTTTTCTCTTTTTTCGGGGAGTCTCAGCGGACTCTTTTTCTTTCTTTTTGGTGATATCTTTTGTAATCACACCCCGGGAGGGTTCCTTTTTCCCACTTTTTTGGTCCGTGCCTGGTCCAAATCGATCAAGGCTGAAATTGATATTAAATCTTCCACTTTGCGCTTTCAATAGTTCATTTTTAAACTCTACTGCCAGTTGAAACCTGTCATTTGGATGAACCTGAAGGGCTTTTTCAACAGCTTCTGAAACTCGTTTGGATATTTTTGGATTTCTTTCCCGGACAGGTGTGAGCTCTTCCTGGTCCATGGTCTGGGCTAAACTGTCTTCCGGAGTCAGCCCTGTCAGGGAGGTATAAAGTGTCGCACCCAGCGAATAGATATCCGTCCGGGCATCAGTTCTGGCTGCTCCATATTGTTCAGGAGGAGAAAAACCCATTGTCATTGCCCGGGCACCTGTTGTTGTCGTTTGATCACCATGAATGACTTTTGCCAGGCCAAAATCTACCAGGTATACCCCTCCATTTGGAGTAATCCTGATATTGGCGGGTTTGATATCTCGATGAAGCACTGCTGGATCCCGGGAATGCATGTAAGCCAGCGCATCACAAATAGATGCGCCAATAAATACAACTTCTTCCTCTTCAAAGGGACCCATGCGTTCCAATCTTTCTTGGAGATCTTCCCCCTCTATATAATCCATAATCAGGTATTGACCCTGATCATCAAGACTAAAGTGATCTGAAACTCGAGGTAAATTTGCATGCCGGAGATTGGCAAGGATGGTTGCTTCCCGGCGAAACTGCCGGGCATAATCATCAATAGTAAACAGGTTTTCCTTTACCGCAACTTCAAGACCTAAATTTTCATCCACCGCGCGGAATATTGACCCCATTCCTCCGTGGCCTAAGACCTCGATAATTCGGTATCTTTCAAGAAGGAGCTCACCCTGTTTAAGTGTCATCTAAAATTAATTACTATACCTTAGACATCCAAATTTCTAACTTCATTTGCATGGGTAATGATAAATCTTTTCCGCGGCGGGACAGATGACCCCATCAACATATCAAATGTTTTATCAGCGGCTGCGACATCTTCTATAGTAACTTGGAGCAGAGTCCGAGTCTCAGGATCCATAGTGGTATCCCAAAGCTGGTGAGGATTCATCTCACCCAAACCCTTGTATCGTTGAAGCTGGGCTTTATCTGGGCTTAATCCCAATTCCTTGAATAAGTCTACTTTTTCCTTTTCTGAATAAACATAGATCTTCTTATTCTTATGGGAAAGCCGATACAGCGGCGGCTGGGCGATATATAAATGGCCAGTTTCAATCAAGGGCTGCATATATCTGAAGAAAAATGTTAGTAACAAGGTCCGGATATGGGAGCCATCAACATCTGCGTCTGTCATGATGATGACCCGCCAATACCTTAATCCTTCAATGTCAAATCCTTCCCCGATGCCTACTCCCAGGGCGGAAATTAATGACCTTACCTCATTATTTGCAAGAATTTGGTTTATTCTAGCTCGTTCTGTATTCAAGATTTTTCCACGCAGCGGCAAGATTGCCTGGAAATGGCGATCTCTACCTTGTTTGGCGGATCCTCCTGCAGAATCACCCTCGACAATGTAAATTTCAGATTCTTTTGGATCCCTGGAAGAACAATCAGCTAATTTCCCGGGTAGCGTCATACTTTCCAGCGCTGATTTTCGAATAACCAGGTCTCTGGCTTTACTGGCTGCCGATCTAGCGCGGGCTGAGGTTAAACATTTATTTACGATGGCTTTGGCCGCAGCTGGATTCTCTTCTAGGAATGCTTCAACTCCTTCTCCAACCACCTGCTGGGCATGGGTTTTAACCTCTGCGTTCATCAGTTTTACTTTCGTCTGACTTTCAAATTGGGGAGAAGGATGCTTAATGCTGATTATCGCAGTGAGACCCTCGCGAGTATCATCACCGGAAAAATTTGGGTCAGAGTCTTTTAATAACTTTTTGGATCTTGCATAGTTATTGATCGTACGGGTGATAGCGGCTCTTAAACCTGTAAGGTGGGTACCACCATCGTGGGTATTGATCGTATTGGCAAACGCGTAAATGGATTCCGCAAAAGAATCAGTGTATTGGAAAGCAGCATCGATAACGATGTTATCAATCTCTTTTTCCACATGAATTACAGGATGTAATTTCTCCCGGTTGCGATTGAGATATCGCACGAAGGATGTGATTCCACCATCAAAATAAAAAGTCATTTCCTGATTGGATCGTTCATCCGAGAATTTAATCGTAACTCCCCGGGTAACAAATGCCATTTCCCTGAACCGCTGGACCAGGGTCTCAAATGAATAGGTAAGCTCAGTATCAAAGATCGTTTTATCGTAGAGGAAAGTCTGTGTTGTGCCGGTTTTGCCTCTAGGTGCATCACCGACAACTTTTAATTTTGTGACCGGGACCCCCTTCTCATATCGCTGATGGTATTCTTTTTTACCTCTCCAAACCCGGACCTCAAACCATTCCGACAATGCGTTCACTGCAGATAAACCCACACCATGTAAACCACCTGATACTTTATATCCGCTTCCGCCAAACTTGCCACCGGCATGCAGCATAGTCATTACCAGTTCCAATGCTGGTATTTTTTTCTCGGGGTGAATATCAACAGGGATACCGCGGCCATTATCTGTTACAGTTACACTTTCATCAGCATGAATTATGATTTCAATCTCATTACAATATCCTGCCAGGGCCTCGTCAATCGAATTATCCACTACCTCATAAACCAGGTGGTGCAGTGCTTTAATATCCGTTCCGCCCACGTACATACCAGGACGAAGTCTGACAGCTTCCAATCCCTCCAAGACCTGAATATCTTTTGCTTCGTAGGACATTTTTTGTTTCTTCTTTGCCACAAAAACCTCCTGCAGGTTAAACACAAAACCGCATCGTACTAACTTTGGATTATTTCTCTAACGTGGGACGTTCTTCTTCTATTATTGGTTGGGATTTGCTAATCAAATTTAATTCTTCAAACCACCGGATCATGTCTTGATAATAAACAAAACTTGCAGCCAGCATACCGGTTGTTACAAATGCATGACCAATAATGCTGATCAGCATCAACCAGGAACTTTCCGGAGCTACCTGCCAAACTAAATTTAAACCCTGGTTTACAAATATTGCTAGCATAATAAATAAACCAGTCTTAAAAAATGTCATATTAGTCAATCTGATACTTTGCATCATCGATTTCCAGGCTTTTTGGCCTTGAGAAAAAATTCCGTGAGGAGAGAAAAACAAGGGAAATATCAACCAAAACGAGACTATTCCAAACAGGATAATCACAAGTTGTCCCAACGAGACGCTGAATAGCGTAATCCCAGTCGCGACACAGCTTCCCAATACAAGAATACCTAAGAACAAAATGAGCCAGATTAAACTCAACAAGAATGCCTGGATGCTAATTCGGGGCCATTCCTGCAGGATCGTTCGCCACTTCACATCATCAAAGAGAGCGGCCTGCCTGACACCCGAAAAATACAAACCCCCGAATGCTAATCCGGTTAAGAACAGGATCAGGATGATAAAAACAGCAATGCTAAGCTGGGGCACATCCCAGAAGATCGGGTCCCCAAGAGGATTTTCAATAGGCAAGATGGTACTTAGTAAACTGAAAATTCCAATGGGGAAAGACCTCAGGGCAAATAATAGATTGATCCGTTCAGCAGCGATCAACCAGATCTCTTGGCCAGCCTCTACCATCTCTCCAAAATCAGGTGATAAGAGGGCAGAAACTTCACTCATCTCTGCAACAATTTTATTTATTTGGGATTTTATTTGGAGGTGCGGTGCAAACCATAAAACCAGATCCAACCCAATTGGAAAAAGCAATAAAATCAAATGTTTGGTGATTGCATCAAACCCATTTTTGATGGATTTAAGGACATTTGGTGATTCCGGCAAGGCTATTTTGTTTATGTTCATCGATGTACTATTTTACCATACAACACACCTTCAAAACTCATCGAAACCCTCACTATTTTTAGGTAAAATTCCCTCAAGAAACCCCTAATAAAAACCCCAGTCAGAACTCAATTAGAGATAGTTAAATCCTTTGTAGAGAGAGGCTGAAGTGATACAATCTCTTCTACTTGTATATTAATAATGAAAGATGTTCTCAAAGAACTGCAACCTCACCCTGGGAGATTGAAAATATTCCCCCCTTGAATTAATTACACACGAGGATTTTGATTGAGATAGTGGTATTTGGTAAGCCTGACCGTTCATAAAAGAGGATAAGATGACTAAAAAGATTGATATATTATTCGTAAATGCCCATATCTTGTGCATGGATGATACATTTACTCGCCATGAAAATGGAGCCGTTGCCGTTTTGGACGATCATATCCATGCTATTGGATCTTCAGCAGAGCTTCAAAAAACCTACACCGCCGGAGAAGTGATCGATTGTGAAGGCAAAGTCCTCATGCCTGGTCTGATTGATGCTCATACTCATGTCCCGATGAATTTACTGCGCGGATTGGCTGATGACCTCCGCTTGGATGTCTGGCTATTGGGATATATCATGCCGGTAGAGAGAGAATTTGTAAACCCGGAATTTGTCCGGTTGGGCACTTCCCTTGCCTGCGCCGAATTGATCAAATCCGGGGTCACATCTTTTGCAGATATGTATTACTTTGAAGACCAGGTAGCAGAAAGAGCCGCTGAGGCAGGACTGCGGGCGGTTTGCTGTCAGACTATACTGAAATTTCCCTCCCCCGACGCTGACTCCTACAAAGAATCCTTGGCAGCTACAGAAAAAATGATCAAAAAGTGGAAGGATCATCCCTTGATCACACCTGCAGTTGCACCCCATGCAGCTTATTCCTCAACAATTGATATCCTGGGTTCGGCATCAGCAATGGCACAGAAATACGATGTGCCCTTACACATACACGTGGCTGAAACCTCCCAGGAGGTTGAAGATAGTTTAAGGGACCTGGACATGCCAGTTGTCCCTTATATTCAAGAACACAATGTACTAAATTCCAAAGTCATCGCTGCCCACTGTGTGCACGTCGATGAACAGGAAATGCATACACTCCAAAAATATGGGGTGGGAGTAGCGCACAATCCAACCTCAAATATGAAGTTATCCTCAGGAATCGCACCCATCAACCGCATGTTAGAACACGGTCTAAACGTAGGCATTGGCACTGATGGTGTCTCCTCTAATAATGATCTGGATATGTTCGAAGAAATCCGACTGGCAGCGCTGCTAGCCAAAGGCAGCAGCGGTGATCCTACGGTAGTCCCAGCCAGAACAGCGCTGGCTATGGCTACCAGCATGGGCGCAAAAGCAATCCACCTGGGAGATCAAACCGGGTCAATTGTTGAAGGGAAGAAAGCAGACCTGATCCTTGTTGATCTCCAAACTTTGCACAATCTGCCCCAGTTTAAGAATGATCCAGACGGGGTTTACACTCAGCTTGTCTATGCCGCAAAATCCACCGATGTAACCGATGTGATGGTGAATGGGAAATGGTTGATGCGGTCCCGGGAATTATTAACCGTTGATGTGGATAAACTTTTACCTGAAGCTCAAGCTCTGGCAGGGAAAATCGACCAATTCTTGATCAACCGGTTCCAATCCGTTTACTCTAAATTAATTGCTGTTGGTGGTGCTGAAGAACAAGAAAGTTATGAGGTTCAGGTTAAAGTTAAAGTGGAGGATCCCCAAACCGTAATAGAAACACTTCTCAATTCTGAATTAGAGATCCAATATTTCCGTCATTACCACGAATATGATACATATTTCGAATTCGAAGATCCTGAGGAAGGTTGGCTTCGTTACCGGGAAGATGAGTTTATGGATGCAGAAGGTAATGTTGATAACATACGCTATCGACTTACTTTAATCGGCCCCAAACGAGAAAAGCCTTTCCCCCAGGATGTATTGCTGTCACGTAGTAGGTTCATCGCTCCCGCTCCACACAGTCTCCGGTTTTATCGGGAATACTTCGAACCTTCGAAGGAAACATATATTGAGAAAGACCGGAGGCGTTGGAAAGTATGTTTTCGCGATATTGAATTTTATATTAATGTAGACCGTCTGGATGAACCCTCACTGGGTACCTTCCTTGAAGTTAAAAGCCGCACCTGGAGTCTCGATGATGCAGAGGAAAAAGCTCAAATTGCCGAAGATTTATTGCGGCTCTTGGGTACTTTTCCCCAAAAGAGCGAAACCCTGGATTATATACAGATTGTCGGGTCAAAATCCTAAGTTATGAAAATAGCCGCTCTGGCAGATATCCACGGAAATTATCAAGCCCTGATTACCGTTCTCGAACATGTCGAAAGCTGGAAGCCTGATCTGGTGATTGTCCTGGGAGATATCATCAACCGGGGTCCACGCTCCAGAGATTGTCTGCGTTTAATTCAGGAGAAACTAGCATCCCCTTCCTGGCATGCTATCACGGGCAATCATGAAAAATATGTGCTGCGATTTAGTAATCCCGATGCACTTAAATCAGGTCCTGAATTTGAAACTATCAGAATTATCCATTGGACTTATCAATCTCTTTCTTCCGCAGATATTCAATCAGTCAAAGAATTACCGCTGGAGTTTGAAACACTCTTACTCGGAAATCAGAAATTGAAAGCTGTTCATGCGTCCATGGTTGGAATACGGGTGGGTATCTACCCAACCTCCAGCCGGGAAGAAATTCTCAACCGTATTCAGCCTGAAATGGATTTATTCCTGGTTGGCCATACCCATCAACCGCTGGTTAAGACCATTGGCAAAACAACCATCATCAATGCGGGATCAATTGGTTTGCCATTTGACGGTGATACCAGGTCTGGTTATGCGCAGATTACCCGGGAAAATAACCACTGGAAAGGAAAAATCATTCGCCTTTCGTATGATCTGGTAGCCGCGCAGAAAGATTATTACAATACAGAATTCATCTCCGGGGGAGGACCCTTGGCAGATCTGGTTCTCACAGAAATGAAAATCGCCTGGCCTCAATTATCACATTGGTTTCGTCATTATGAAGAAAAAGTATTGAATCGACAAATCAGCATCAAAGACGCAGTAGAAGAATATTTAAAGAATCCCAATCTGAAATAAAGCCGATATCATCACCGAGTTAATGTTTAAATAATCAGGATTAACTATGGAAAATAAACGCTTGGACTTTATAAAATCCGCTGCAGTACAAACAGGAAAACTATTACTGGATCATTTTTATAACGGGAATCGCCAGGGAGAATTAAAAGCGGATCGGACCCTGGTAACAAAGGCTGATCAGAACGCTGACCTACTACTGCAGAATCTGATCAAGGAAAAATATCCAGATGATGGAATATTGAGCGAAGAAGGCAGCACAGTATTTCCAGAAAATGATCATGTCTGGGTATTGGATCCTCTCGATGGTACCGTCAACTTCAGTCTGGGATTATATTATTGGGGTGTCTCAATTTCCCATTTGAAAAATGGCGTGCCACAGACTGCTGCGGTATACTTTCCTGTCGTGGATGAATTATTTTCAGCTTCGAGAGCTGAAGGGGCAGAGCTGAATGGTACTCCGCTCCTGGTTTCAAACCCACCCGTAGATTCACCCTATCCGGTTTTTGTTCACTGTTCCAGAATGCACGATAAATATCAGGTTAAGCTTCCCTATAAAACTCGCTCACTGGGCGTAGCTGCCTACCATTTATGCTTAATCACAAAAGGTACTGCTATTTTAGCATTTGAAAGCACGCCAAAGCTGTGGGATTTTGCGGGAAGCTGGTTGATTGTGGAAGAAGCCGGAGGGTTGATACGTGCATATGGAGAACGCCAGCCATTCCCCGCTCAGCCCGGTATTAAGTATAGTGACCACCCTTATGCAATTCTCGCTTCCGCTTCCAGCGAGGTCATGAATGAAGCGGTCGCCGGGATTCGTAAGAAATAGTCTATCAGTAGAGGAGGAATATCGATGAAATACAGATACTTGGGAAAGTCAGGCCTTCAGGTTTCGGAGTTGTCTTTTGGATCCTGGGTAACGTTTGGAAGCCAAGTAGATATTGATAAAGCAGTTGAATTGATGACAATTGCCTATGATGCCGGTGTAAACTTTTTTGATAACGCTGAAGTATATAATAATGGAGAAGCTGAAATAATTATGGGAAAGGCCATCAAAAAAACCGGGTGGAAACAAAAAGACCTGGTCCTCTCAACCAAAATATTTTGGGGAGGAGATGGTCCAAATGATAATGGACTCTCCAGAAAACACATCATTGAAGGGTTAGACGCATCCCTGGCAAGGATGGAAGTAGAGTATGTGGATCTGGTCTATGCCCACAGGCCTGATATTCACACCCCTATTGAGGAGACAGTCCGGGCATTTAATCAGGTCATACAACAGGGAAAGGCATTCTATTGGGGAACCAGCGAATGGTCAGCCCAGCAGATTATGCAGGCCTATGCAATTGCCAGACAGGAACACCTCATCCCACCCCTCATGGAGCAGCCCCAGTACAACATGTTCAACAGGGACCGGGTAGAACAGGAGTACCACAGGCTGTACAGTGAAATCGGCCTGGGAACAACAATCTTCAGCCCCTTGGCAAGCGGTTTACTAACCGGGAAATACAACCAGGGAATTCCCGATGACTCTCGGGCAAACCTGGAGGGATATGAATGGCTCCGAAAGCGATTCACGGATAAAAAGGCGAAAGCCCAGATCGAGAAAGTTATCAAGCTAGCCAGTGTAGCAGAAATAATTGACTGCACCACGGCGCAGCTGGCCATTGCCTGGTGTCTGCTAAACCCGAATGTGAGCACTGTGATAACCGGAGCATCCAAGCCTACCCAGGTCCGCGACAACATGAAAGCCATAGAGGTTGTAGAAAAACTAAGCCCAGAGGTTGTGGAAACAATCGAAGATATTCTAGACAACAAACCAAAGTTACCGGCAGATTTTAGACAGCAGGAATAAACTGAAAGATAAGGCTCTAAGGCTCAGGAACGATAAATCCAGAAAAAGGCTAATAAGCGGCTGATAGCTGATCAGACTAAGAAGGAATCATCTGGATTGGCGGCTCGATTACAAATAAATTCGAAGTATCCCGCTGCACCATCAAGTAAAAAAACCGGTCTGTGATAGTTCATAATGAGCAACTGCTCATCATCAAACGGAGGGGTTGATAATAGTGTCCAACGGGGGCTAAATCGTCTATTGTGTTAAAAAAGAGTGGAAAGAAATTACGATGGAATACTAAAAGCCTTGGAGCCGGTAGATTTGCTAAACGCACAACTCTGATGATCATTGTTGAACCTGAAAATTAGTTCTTTAACTGACCCATTTTCTATTCCCATTCAACCCAAAATTACATCTTTGTAGCTCAATATTCTTTACAACACCCTGTTCTATTTAGATTGTATCTTTTTCACGATATGATTTATATTTGGTCTATTATAATATTGTCTATACCGAGAGAATTTCAACTCGAAAGTATTAAGCCAATAATTAAATACATAGTTGGTATATCATAATATAACTCAGGATAAAACACGCTTTTCCTTATCAATAAGAAAGGGAGTGTCAAAAACAGTATGGGAAAAGAGACAAGGATCAATCGGGTATTTTCAGCAATTTCTGCGTTTCCAATCCATGCCATTCTGTTATCTGTCTATCCAATTCTTTTTGTGTATTCCCGCAATCTAATGAATATCCCCTTCAGGGATATTCTCCGATTTTTATTGATCTCAGTCAGTTTTATTACATTCTTACTATTATATTTCCGGGTTGTCTCAAAAGATTGGGCAAAAGCAGGGTTATTAAGTTCACTAATCGCAGGGCTTTTTTATTCATTTGGACATGTTGCAAACGCTGTTGAATCCTGGCTTCACCACAGAGATGTAGATTTCACCGTTTCGTTATTGGCATGGACCTGGCTGGTTGTTTTTCTTTCTCTCTCTTTTGTAATAATCCGTAAGCAAAATAATGTAAAGACCACCCAATTCTTAAATTTGCTCAGCCTCCTCCTGCTTAGTTTTACTTTATTCGCTATTTTTACAGCAGGTGATTTAAACAACGATTTGAACCAGGGGGAAATAAACACTCTCGCTCAACTGCGGGGAGAAACAGAAGCTGAATCTACTGTAAAACAAATACCATTCTTAGAAATGCCGGATATTTACTACATAATCTTAGATGGATATCTGAGATCAGATTATCTTGAAGAGTATTTCGGACATGATAACTCTCCATTCCTTTCTGAGCTTGAGCAAAGAGGGTTTTATATTGTTGCTTCCAGCCGCTCAAATTATCTGAACACAAATTATTCTTTGAACTCTTCATTAAATATGATGTATTTCCATGACTATCCAAAAAGGATATTTAACAAAACGAAATACAACCTGTATACTAATTACTTGCATGATTTTCTACAAGAATATGGATATAAGACGGTGGTATTTGATTCTGGAACTGGAGATACTAATGAACAGGAAACCGATATTTTTATTTCTATGGAGACAACCACCACTGATGATGACTACGGTATAAATAAGTTCGAACAATTCTTCTTAAGAACTACCCTGGGCCTCCTGCTTTATAACAATCGGTCTCTTGAAAATGTCCCGGATCAACCTACTGATCTGATCAGATCAGCTGTCAATCAGGAGCTTTCCCTACGCAGAGAAAGAATCAGACATGCCTTGGATCATTTGCCGGATTATTCAGATCAAGATGGCAATTTCTTTTTGTTTTCGCATATTTACCTGCCTCATATTCCATTTTTATACGGTTCTGACGGGGAAGAGTTTATCTATCATGGAAATCAAAATTTGTACTGGTATGAAGTTCCTCAGGAAAATTACGAGGAATATTACAACTACCAGATTGAATACTTAAACAGGGCCATACTGATCACTGTTGATCAGATTTTATCGGATTCTAATAAACCAGTTGTGATTATTTTACAGGCTGATCACGGTGATGAAAAATACCTGGATCGAGATGCACCTACCAAACAAGGTATAGAAATGCGCTCTGCCATTCTTAACGCGGTATATTTCTCAGATGATGTATATACTGACTTGTATCCCACTATGACACCGGTCAACACTTTCAGAATAGTTCTAAACCACTGGTTCGGGACCCAGTATCCACTGCTGCCGGACAAGGTGTTTTTCCATGAGGATTCACTTTCAACTCAGATCAATGAAAAACCTGAGTTTATTGATAGCTGCGAACAATACAATATCTGTTTACCCCCACCCCCATACTAATTATGTTCAAGTCCAATAATATTTTGTGATAATAACACTTTTTTCTCAAGCACCTAAGAACCATTATTTATTAGGAGGATTAATGAATGGATTCTTTCTAATAAACCTTCCTTTTTACACCCGGTAGACCACTGACTAGACCCCCAAAACCTGATCCAGGTACAAAGTTACACCACTTTGAATACCGTATATAGAATTAATGAGAGTATTGTCGAAAATATATCCCCCAATCACTGGTAATTATTAGTAACTGTGGCAGCGGCGTAGCCGGTTTGAGACCTCCAACACCCCTGTGTCGAAGTCGCGGGATAGGGATGATGGATAAACCCCTTCCCGCTGATGTCCAATGACTGGTGGTGAAAAAACAATTGACTTGATGTCATTGGCTTAAATAATTTCACTTGACTTCGAATCAGGAGAATGGGTGTTTTTCTTTTATTAGGGTGTCCATATATTCCATTGTTTCTAGTTAGATCCATCCTAATTGCACCCAAACTGCACCGAAAATCAATCATCTGGATTGGCGGCTCGATATTCAATCATGCCTCATGCTATACTATTTATCAGGATACAGTTAAATAATTTGCCTTTTGAAGCCCGTTAAGTTTTAATCTGATGATTTTTCTTCCAGGAATATAACCTCCAAAAAATCCTTACTTCGCTCCAGGCAGAATAATGCAAGTTACCTTCATTAAACCCACATTCGGTTACTTCGACAACCATGAACGTTTTGTGGATGAGGGGCGCATGGAACCATTATCCCTTGGTGTCCTTGCGGGATTGACCCCACCCGGAGTAGACTGCCGGTTATTCGATGACCGCATCGATGAGATTGACTATGATGAGCCTACTGACCTGGTGGCGATCACCGTCGAAACATTCACTGCGCGCCGCGCTTATGAGATCGCAGCTGAGTACAGGGCTCGCAAGGTGCCAGTGGTGATGGGAGGAATGCACGTGTCGCTCATCCCCGCTGAAGTAGCCAAGCATGCAGACTCCATTTTCACTGGTGACGCAGAAGGGCTCTGGCCGCAAGTTGTCGATGATGCTCACAATGGGCAGCTGCGGCCGCGCTACCATGGCAAGCTTGGAATACCCCAACCAGGCGTGATGCCTCGGCGAGAGCTATATGCTGGTAAAAGATACCTGCCCGTAAGCCTGCTTCAATTTGGCCGTGGCTGCCACCACCCCTGCGAGTTCTGTGCCGTTGGTGAGTACTTCGACCATCAGGTTTATACCCGGCCTACCGCCGAGGTTATAAAAGAGATCGCCGCCCAATCCCGTCGGGACATATTCTTCGTTGACGATAACTTCATCGCCAACCCTGAGGCAGCCAAGGAACTCCTCCGAGCGTTAATTCCCCTCAATATCCGCTGGGTATCCCAGATTAGCGTCAACCACACCCGCGATTCGGAGTTGATGCAATTGCTGGTAGAGAGCGGGTGTATCGGCAACGTTATCGGTTTTGAGAGCCTGGAGTTCGATAACCTGCGTCAGATGGGAAAAGTGCCTAACTTGGTCGACTTCGACATGTATTCCAGAGCGGTTGCCACCCTGCGTGACCATCACTTACAGACTTGGGCAGCTTTCGCGCTCGGATATGATCACGACACTGTTGAGTCAATCCTTGAGACCTGTGAGTGGGGCATCTCCAACCGTTTCACTTTTGCAGCCTTTAATGTGTTAATGCCCTACCCATCAACGCCATTCTACGAGCGTCTCCGGGCTGAAGGTCGGCTTCTTTATGATGGACACTGGTGGCTCCACCCGGAATATCGATTCAACCATGCAGCTTTCCTCCCGGATCGGATGACAGCCGACGAACTGACTGAGGCTGCCTGGGCTTGCCGCCAACGTTGGAGCAGTCACCTCTCAATTATTAAGCGTGCTTTGGATCTCAAAACCAATCTCGCTACGCCTTTCCGATTCTCCGCCTATCTCATTTACAACCCGCTCTTTCGCCGTGAGGCTTTCAAGAAACAAGGCATGCGCCTGGGTAATAGATGAAAAGCGAAACCAGATTCAAACTGCAGTGGGCAACACCGGATGACGAGCCCGAAATCCGGGCGCTGGTGGGCACGGTGCCGATGCCAGGCAGCGTTTCCTTGATTTTCGCTCGCGAACCGGACTATTTTCTTGGTACCACAATTATGGGCGACCCCTGTGATGTGCTGCTTGTCCGCCAACGATCCGACGATCAATTGGCCGGAATCGCTTGCCGCGCTGAAAGGCAGGTCTATATTAACAGTCAAGAATCAGCGCTCGGGTACATCGGCCAGATTCGAGTTGCTGAGAGCTTTCGCGGGAATTGGCTTGTTCACCGGGGAGCAAAATGGTTCAAAGATATAAGCCCTCCCGGTCTTCTCTATACAGGGGTTATCGCCAGCGAGAATTCTCGAGCCCGTGAACTTCTGGTGGGCGCCCGGATGCCTGGAGGCTTGCATGTTGCAGGGAAGTGGGGGCTGACAACTTGTGCCATTCAGCTGCGAGCAAGACAAGTTCTCCGAACGCCAGGTGTAGAAGTGCAGCCAAGTTCACTGGAGACCCTTGGGAAAATCACAGCTTTCCTGCGTCTTGAAGGTCCCCACCGGCAATTCTTTCCCGCCTACACACACAAGGATTTCAGCGAAGGAATTAAGCTTCGCGGGCTCAACCCGGAAGATATTATGGTAGCCCACAGGGGTAATACCATAGTGGGTATTATGGCCGTCTGGGATCAGGCAGCCTACAAACAAGATATTATCGATTCCTACGGACCGGAGCTGCGCCTACTCCGCCCGCTTTATAATCTTACCGCCCGGATTGTCCGGGCACAACCACTCACCCCTCCTGGTCAATTGATACCGCTCGCTTTCGCTTCCTGCATTTGTGTGACTGAAGATGATCAATCCGTGATGCGAGCGCTGCTATCCGCCTGCCTGCATAATGCCTACGTGCGTGGAAAAGCATTTCTGATGGTCGGACTGGCAGACAGCGACCCTCTGCTCCCCGTCGTCCGCCGGTATCTCCATATCACCTACCATAGCGAATTATTTGCAATCTCCTGGTCTAGAAAAACGGTCAGCTTATTAGACGACCAGATCCCCTATATCGAAATTGCAACGCTATAAATACTCATTAATCAAGGAAGGAATAATATGATCAAGGAACAATCGCTTACGCGCACGGAAGCAATCTCGCTCATGGTTGGCGCTGGTATCGGGGCGGGTATCATGGCTGTGCCTTTCCTTGCTGAGAAGGTTGGGTTTATAGGAATCGCTCTCATTCTACCTGTGGCATGGGCCGCCAGTTCTCTGGTCCACCTTATGCTTGCTGAGGTGTTATTCCGGACCGGGCGTGATCTTCAGATAGTTGAACTTATGCACCTTTACGTGCTGCGGGGACGCCTCGGACGATGGATCCTGTGGACGATCTTTGCCTTCTTGAGCATCGCCTTCCTGGCAAACCTGGCAGCGTATATTTCTGGGGCGGGAGAGATCACAGCCAATCTCATCGGAATCAACCGGCGACTGGCTGAAATTCTGGTTTATGTGATCTCAGCAGGTGTTGTGTTCTTCGGACTCAAAGCGGTCGGCGTCGCCGAGCGTTTCGCAGCTCTCGTGCTGGTTAGTTTCGTAGCCGCAATTGGGGTTGGGGCAATTCCACTGCCATTTCATGTGCCGCTTAGGCCGACTGGTTCGGCTACTCAGTGGTTGGCCCTTTACGGGATGGTTATGTACGCGTTGTGGACTTTTTATAGCGTGCCCCAGGTAGTAAAAGGTCTCGGGGCTGATCATCGAGGCGCAGTTAATGCAATTCTGGTTGGACTCGGGATCAATGGATTAATAACAGCAGTTATCGCTCTGATAGCTATGGGAATCTCGACCAAGGTCACCCCGGTGGCGATCATCGGAATTACCGAGCAAATGGGGACCTGGGCTGGTCTGATTGGTTCACTCTTTATTTTATTCGCCCTGATAACAAGCTACTGGTCGGTGTCGCTGGCTCTGGCCGACATCCTCCGGGAAAGGACTAATATCTCAGGGAAGGCAGCCTGGCTCTTCGCCACACTCCCATCTCTCCTGATCCTCTGGATTGGAGCCTGGCAGTTTCTGGAGTGGCTGAGATTGGCTGCTGGCGCCACCGCGATTGTGGTGGCATTGATTACGATCCCCATGTACCGGCAAGCCCGGTTAACCGGACCGGTTAGCGATCCGGGTTGGACACTAGGCCGCTGGGGAAATTCAACCATGCTCGCTCTGGTGCTACTCTCACTCATTTTGATGGCCATTGGGTCATTGGTCTCGGTCCAATAGAAATAATAAACCGGGCTAAGTTAGGGCTTTAAATTGGTTTATTTAGAATGAATTAATACCAGAGGATCGTCTCACGCCTTTACATTGAACTGCACCAGGATCTAGATTATTCTCCAGGAGGGTGGCTCTAATCTAAAAACAATCACGATTCGAGGCCAATCCCGTCCACTGAAATTTGATTGGCCTTGGACACTTTATCAGCCGCTTATTTCTATTTTAATTTTATCGGAGAGATTCTTTGCTCTCTCTGCCGCATCCCCCAGGTAGACAGATCCTTCCATTGCCCGGGAGATCTCTTTTTTAGTGATAAACTCCAGCAGATTGATATCTGTTGAAACAAGCTCAATCATTGGATTTGATTTGCCCTCCCTCACCGCGGACCAGGCCTGAAGGGCATGTTTCCTCAGCACCTGATGCATCTTCTGGCGATCAGCTCCAGCTCTGGCAAGAACCATTAACAACTTTTCAGTGGCTGCAAAGGGACCATAATCCTCAAGATTTTGCCTAATTCCATTTTCAAAAACCTGTAAATCTGAAAAAATCTCGCTGCAAACTTGAAGCATTTCTTCAGCTGCAAGGAATGCCTCAGGAAGAATCGTTCGTCGATTCGCGCTGTCATCCAGCGTGCGTTCAAGCAAAGAATGAGCCGCATTGTCCCAGGCAATCCTGGGAAGCTGCGCAAGGTACCTGCCCAGAGAATTTATTTTTTCAGCCTTGATTGGATTTTGCTTAAAGGGCATAGCTGAAGAACCTACCTGGTTCTCCCCGAAAGGCTCTGCCAGCTCAGAATATACCGGGGACTGCAGGATCCGTAAATCAAACGCCATTTTATAAAGGATAGCTCCTAAACCTGAGAGACTGGTCAGCACCTGATAATCCTGGATCCGGGGATATGTCTGAGTAACAACATCAAAAAATACGAAACCTAGTTTTTTCGCTAACCCGGATTGAAAATCTACCAGATTATCCACTCCTATCAGGGTAGCAAAAGAGGCACTCGTGCCCACCGCTCCTGAAAAACCTTTTCCCTTTAAACCATCCTCCAGTCCCT
>JAZFRV010000350.1:0-2390 GCA_036445875.1 Anaerolineales bacterium | reverse complement strand
GGGCAGCGGCCTTATCTTCCCGAAGGTAAACCTGGTAGGACTGGTAATTTCCCTCAAAAAGGATTAAATTTTCCACATTCACATCAATTTCCCAGATCTGGCTGGAAAGAGCATTAATCAGATACCGGTCATGGGATACCAGGAGAATGGTGCCCGGATAAGCGGCGAGGACTGCCTGGAGAGTTTCCTGCGAGGGAATATCCAGGTGGTTGGTAGGTTCATCTAATAACAGCAAGTTGGCATTACTTAAGGAAAGTTTTGCCAATGCTAGTCGACCTCTTTCTCCACCAGAAAGAACACCGACTTTTTTATAAGCCTCCTCCCCGGAGAATAAATATGCGCCAAGGTAACTCCGGGCAGCATGTTCCGATTGAAAATTCCCGGCACCCTCGATTTCTTCCAGAACAGTGTTGTTATCTGAAAGATCCTGGTGCGCCTGGGCAAAGTACCCCACATCCAAATTAGCGCCCAGCTTTACCTTGCCAGACCA
Organism: Anaerolineales bacterium; assembly: GCA_036445875.1. Taxonomy (GTDB): domain Bacteria; phylum Chloroflexota; class Anaerolineae; order Anaerolineales; family UBA11858; genus B10-G9. The sequence goes on along the minus strand of JAZFRV010000350.1, from coordinate 1,900 downwards.
GGGTTGGAGCTGATCCAAAATTGTTTTCAAAAAAGTTGTTTTTCCTGCCCCGTTGGGACCAATAAGAGCTGCACATTCCCCTCGCAGCAAAGTGATGCCTGGAACCGAGAAGAGAGGTTTATCACCATCCGGATAGCCAATTTCCAGGTCAGTTGTCCTAAGTACCAGGTCTCCGCCCCTTTTTTTAGTGTTTAAACTCATTGATAATAGCTGCGGCCGTTTAGTAGGATTCTTAAGGGCAGAGATCCGTTGGTGAGCTTCTTGAACCCCCATGTAGCTGGTGGTGGTCTTTATATCCTGGCTGATTTTTGACCAGGATTTTCCCTGGATAGCCTGGATTCCTAGTTGCTCAATTGCTTGAACCCGACGGCTTAAGAGGCGAAGTTTCCCTTTTGCTTGAGTTGTATTCTGTCCAGCAATATTTCTTTTCACGTAATCTAATTCATTGACCAGGCGGGATTTTTCCGCCTCAAAAACTCCCTGCTGCCGCTCCCAACGGGATTGTCGCTGATCCAGGTAGGCACTGTAATTGCCTCGATAAGTTTCAAGCCCACCCCGGCTCATCTCCCAAATCTGGTTGCAGACTTGATCGATAAAATATCGATCGTGGGAAACCAGCAAAATACCGCCGAGGTATGTTTTTAAATAGCCCTCCAACCATTGGATAGCTTCAATATCAAGGTGATTTGTTGGTTCGTCAAATATTAATAAGTCAGAAGGAGCGAGCAGCAGCCGGCTGAGCAGCGCCCTTGTGCGCTGACCGCCCGAAAGATGATTAACCGGCATATGAAAATCTTGAGAGCTGAAACCCAACCCGGCTAATACTTGTTTAATCTTGGATTCGTAGGTATACCCCCCCCGATGTTCAAAGTCAGCTTGCAGTTTCCCGTAGCGAGTTAACAGCTCTTCGGCCGAGTTGTCTGAATGGCTCATGGACAATTCGAGTTCTTTTAGATCACCTTCGAGTTTTCGCAAATCCTGAAACGCGATCAGGATTTCTTCCCATAAGGTATTGTCTGAATTTAAATCACTTTTTTGCGGTAAATACCCAATCTTTAGTTGATTGGCCCGTTGGATTTTTCCCTCAGAAGCAGATTCCAAATCTGCCAGAACATTTAACAAGGTGGTTTTCCCGATACCGTTTTCCCCAACCAAAGCAATTCTGGATTGGGGAGGAATAGTTAAATCTAACCCGCTGAAAATATCAACAGAGCCGTATGATTTTGATATGCCGGAGGTGGTAATAAGTGTCATAAATTCTTCAAGAATATCAATCAATGGGGTGGATCCCGGGAAAATAACCAGATTGAAAGGTAAATTTACGCGGGCTTGACCATGTTATAATCGCGACCATATCAAACAGGATAATCCTGAGCTATTATAGTCTGGTATAAAAAAAACGGCAGGGGACTTTCTGAATTATTATGCAAGTATACTCTACTCAACCAAAAAAACCTCCCGATAGGTTTAAGCTCGGATTGTGGGCAGCTTTTTTTCTATCGGCATTAATTACATCAGTGTTGGCCATCAGGGGGGCGACTAAAAATACCAACTCTCCCCAATTAACCTTGGAGGAGAACCCCCTTTCCGCGATCACAACTACTGAAAATCTGCAACCCTCCTTACCAGATGATCAATTGTTGCAGGGCAGTTCCGATCGTCCTGGATATAAAGAACTTAATCTGGATCAACCAGTATATTTTCTATTAACGGGTTTGGACAAACGGGAATGGGAGGGAGATACTGGTCCGGGATTAACAGATACGATCATCATTGGGTTTCTCGATGCCCAGAAGCAAACCGCAGGGTTGATATCCATTCCTCGGGATACCTGGGTGGAGGTGCCCGAATATAACCCGTATAAAACAAATCAAGTGTTTTCTGTGGGAGAATCTACCGG
>JAZFRV010000349.1:0-4661 GCA_036445875.1 Anaerolineales bacterium | reverse complement strand
GGCTTCCTGCTAGGTGCTGCAGCAGCTCCCTTTGCCGATCCGGTTGAATTCAGGCCCCTGCGCCTGGCGAAAAAAATCAGAGCCGGTGCTAATTTCATTCAAACCCAGCTGGTGTCTGACGTCAAAGAATTTGCAAAATATATGGATAAAGTCAGGGATCTGGGTGTTCACGAAGAAGCTTATATTCTTGCAGGAGTCGGTCCCCTCAAGAGCCCTGGTATGGCAAAGTACATGAAAAATAATGTTCCCGGTATTCTTGTCCCAGATGAAGTTATTGAACGGATGACTAAAGCAGGAAAAAAGTGGGCTGGGAAAAAAGCTTCTGATCTTGCTCCAGAAGAGAAAAAAGCCCGCTCAAAAGCCTGGCAAACTGAAGGAATCCAGGTCTGCATTGACCTCATCAAGGACATTAAGAAAATTGAGGGGGTGGCAGGAGTTCATATCATGGCAATTGAATGGGAGGAAGCGGTTAAACCAATCGTTGAGGGAGCAGGTCTCTTCCCGCGTCCAGAAGTAAATTAACTCTTTTATCAGTAATCTTTACTAGAGGATAATAATGTCTGAGGAAACCAAAATCCCAGATCAGCCAACAATCACAATCGACGGAAATCTGGCAGCTCTCATCCAGGAAGAAATTGGAGAAAATGTATATCTTTGTTATCAGTGTGTTAAATGCACCAGCGGATGCCCTGTAGCAAAGTATTTTGATTGGCAGCCTAATCAGATCATGCGTGCAATTCAGCTTGGCCAGGAAGATATAGCCCTGGAATCAGAAACACCCTGGTTGTGTGCCTCCTGCCTGACCTGTACAACACGCTGTCCACAGGGTTTGAATATCACAGCCATCATGGAATTCTTAACCCGGGAAGTTCTTGCAAGAGGATATAAACCCAAAGTCCCTGGAACAGATCAATTTAATAAGGCTTTCATGAGAGAGATAAAGCTCTGGGGTCGTTCGTATGAACCGGGGTTGATGGCAGAGCTAATTATGCACAATCCCAAGTCAATCGTAGATGATTTTCAGCTCTACCTGAAATTTTTCCAAAAAGGAAAAGTTAGTCTCCTGCCCCATCCTGCCAAAATGCCCAGCAAAAAACAGGTGAAACCTGTGCCCAATGCAGCTGATACTGTCGCCTACTATCCGGGATGTTCGTTGGAAACCACGGCAACAGAATATAATCATTCAACCCTGGCTGTTTGTGAGGCTTTGGATTTTCCGTTGGCAGAGCCGAAAGGTTGGGTTTGCTGCGGCAGCTCAGCAGCCCATAGAGCCGATCCTGAAGCAGCCCTACACCTACCGATGGAAAATCTGGCGCTAATAGAAAGACAGGGATATAAAGAAGTTACCATGCCCTGCGCTGCTTGCTTCAATCGGCATAAAGCCGCTCAATATGAAATCAGGAAGCATCCCGATCACAAACAAACAGTTGATAAGATCATGGGGTACGAGTATCAGGATCAAGTCCAAGTCAGTACGATGATTGAATCCATATTCAATCATGTAGGAACTGACAAATTGGCGGAAAAAACCAAAAATCCCCTTGGTGAACTGAAATTGGTCTGCTATTACGGCTGCCTGCTCACACGCCCTCCCGAGGTCACTGAAGCTCAACATCCTGAGTATCCTCAGGAGATGGACCTCCTAATGGAAGCACTTGGAGCGGATGTGCTGGATTGGTCGTATAAAACAACCTGCTGTGGAGCCGGTCATTCCTTGACCAGGCCGGACATAGTGGTTGATCTTTCAGGAAACCTGGTACAACATGCCCTGGAAAGAGGCGCTGATGCCATTGTTGTAGCATGCCCTCTCTGCCATATGAACCTCGATGCCCGCCAATTCCAAATGGATGTAGATCGTCCCCTGCCAATATTATATTTCACCCAAATACTTGCGATTGCCCTGGATCTTCCACCAAAAGCAGCTGCCCTTCATAAAAATATTGTCGATCCTCGACCGATGCTAATCGAGAAAAACCTAATTAATGGCTAATATTCTAGTGCTAAATACCAGGAATATCCAAAAAAAACCACTTTCAGGAAGAGATTTGTTAACTAAGATTTTCTCTTCCTGTCATTTAACCATCCAACCACAGATTCAACGCTAATGATCATCATTTTTTTGACAAGGCACTAAGGGTTTTTCCCTTGATTGACATTAATTTCTTTTAGATTAAACTACTTGTAATGATTGAGGTCATCCCTAATGTTCTCGCCTGGTTAATTCAGGTACTATCCAGCTTTTATTAATCACTTCTAAGGCGGTTCTCATGTATAAGAAACTTTTTATTCCGGGTCCAACCCACGTAGACGATGAAATCCTGGAAGCTATGTCAGTGCCGATGATTGGACACAGAGATAAGCTTTATTCTGATCTCCACGGAGATGTCGTGTCCAAGCTGAAAAAATTCCTGCAAACTGAGGGCCGGATATATCTTTCGACATCTTCCTCAACAGGAATGATGGAAGGCTCCATCCGCAATTGTGTAAAGAAAAAAGCCTTAATGACAGATTGTGGTGCCTTCTCAAAACGCTGGGTAGAAATTGCCCAATTAAATGGTAAAGAAATTGATGTCATCAAAGTGGATATGGGGAAAGCTATAACACCGGAAATGGTCGATGAGTATCTCTCTAAAGGCGGATTCGACACAGTCTGTATTACTCATAATGAAACCTCAACCGGGGTTATGAATCCCATTGAAGATATAGGAAAATTAGTGAAAGAAAAATATCCAGATGTTCTGGTTCTGGTCGACGCAGTGAGTTCAATGGGCGGAGCAGAGATAAAAGTTGATGAGTGGGGTCTGGATGTTGTCCTGGCTGGAACTCAAAAAGCATTTGCCCTTCCCCCCGGATTATGTGTTGTCACAGTCAGTGATGCAGCCTTTACATACTCAACTGAAGTCGAGAACAAAGGTTATTATTTTAATTTTGAAGCCCTTGAAAAAAAAGCTATAAAGAGCCAAACCCCGGCCACTCCGGCAATCAGCATCATTAATGCTCTCAATGTCCAGATGGATCGAATATTCAAGGAAGGTATTGAAAATCGCTTCCAGCGCCATATCGATATGGCAGAGCTTGTCAGAGCCTGGGCAGAAAAGAACTTTGCCCTCTATAGTGATAAAAATTATCTTTCAACCACTGTAACCAATGTTCATAATACGCGTGGCATAGATGTAGTGGAATTGAATGCAGAGCTTGCCAAGCGCGGGGCAATGTTATCAAATGGATATGGTGAACTAAAAGGGAAATGTTTCAGGATTGCCCATATGGGTGACCTCCAACTCGCTGATGTAAAGTGGCTCACCGAGCAAATTGATGACATTCTAGATCTATAAATATCGACAGCAGTTATGGTCTTGATTAACCAATCCTGCTCTTTTGTTCTATCGTGAGGAGACTATGAAAGTACTAATTTGTGATGCAACCGATCCAAAGGCATTAAAGATTATTGAAGAAGCTGGTATTGAAGTTGTTAATCAGCCGGATATTACACCCGAGGAATTAATCAAGATAATTCCTGATTTTCCATGTATGGTCGTCCGAAGCCGCACAAAAGTAACCAAAGAGGTTCTTGATGCCGGCACTTCCCTCAAATCTGTAGTCCGAGCGGGAGTAGGATTGGACAATATCGATGTTGGCTATGCGAAAGAAAAAGGGGTAAAAGTCCTAAATACTCCCAGCGCCTCAACCCAATCAGTTGCCGAATTAACCGTTGCTTACCTGATGGCGTTAGCTCGCAATATCAGCCTGATGACTGCCTCGATGAAAGCTGGAAAATGGGAAAAGAAATCATTCCTGGGTAGTGAGGTTTCAGGGAAAAAATTGGGATTAATTGGATCAGGAAGGATAGGTCAAGCAGTAGCAGACCGGGCAATTGCCCTGGGTATGACTGTAGTGGCTTACGATCCCTATGTAACTCAACTACCCAATATCACCCTGATGGAATTGGATGATTTACTTTCTGAAGCTGATTACATCAGCTTACATATTCCTCATACAGATGAAACCCACAATATCCTGGACTCCTCTGCATTCGCAAAAATGAAAGATGGTGTCCGCATTATCAACTGCGCCCGAGGTGGAACAATTGACGAAGAAGCCCTTTACCAGGCAATTCAAGAAGGCAAGGTTGCTGGTGCAGCTCTGGATGTTTTTGCGGAAGAACCCCTCATCGATCCCAAGCTATTTTCTCTGGATCAGGTTATTGGATCCCCCCATATCGGAGCTGGCACCGCTGAGGCAAAAGAACGAGTAGGCCAGGTGGCTGCTGAAAAAGTTATCGAAACATTAAAGGGTTAACGGTTCTCAGATGGCAACTATCAAACCATTTCGCGCGATTCGCTACAATCAGGAAAAAATCGGTAATATCAATCATGTTATCAGTCAGCCCTATGACCGGGTTAGATATGGCCTCCAGGATGAATACTATAATCTGAGCGACTACAATGTCACTCGCATTATCAAAGGACGTGAGTTTCCCGGTGATAATGAGACCGATAATGTATATACCCGAGCTCAAGGATTCCTTAACCAATGGTTAAAAGACGGGATTTTGCTCCGGGAGGATAAACCAGCCTATTACGTCTACCATCAGACCTTCCCTCTGATTTCTGGAAGGACAATCACCAGGAAAGCATTTATTTGCGCTTTGGAATTATCAG
>JAZFRV010000348.1:0-5981 GCA_036445875.1 Anaerolineales bacterium | reverse complement strand
AATAATTATCCACTGTTCCATGTATCTTCTGAGGGTTCAAACTTCTGGGTTATCCAGTTATCCCCTATAATCAAATGCGAACGTCTTTAATATCTTCGGCAGTGAGCTAATACGTTATATGGCTTGAGTGTGATATTTATGCTAAACATAACATTTATAAAAAAACGTATCAAAATAATAGTGCTGGTCCCCATACTTGCTCTGGGTGCATTGCTTAGACTCTATGGTCTTGAGATTCAGTCATTCTGGAACGACGAGCTTTTTAGTTGGTCTTATAGTAATTATGATAGTTTGATTGAGGTTATTGATAAAAGTGCACGACCTGATGTCCATCCACCCGGTTACCACATATTTCTATATTTTGTAGAACGCTACATTGGGGACTCAGAGGCAGTGCTGAGATTCCCGTCAGCCATTGCTGGTATCTTTTCAATCCTCGCCATATTTTTGATAGGCCAGAAGCTTTATTCCTATAGAGAAGGTCTTATAGCAGCTTCATTTATGGCTATTTTGTGGTGCCCGATTTACTACAGCCAAGAAGCACGTGCTAACTCTATGTTGTTATTATTTACATTGCTGGCGGCATATTTCTGGATTGACATAGTCATAAATTTGAATACAGGGAAAAAGGTATCATACTATGTAATATTAGCTTACATCACAACAGCTATAATAGCCTCTTATTTACACTACTATGGCGTATATTTTATAGTATTGCAAGGACTCTTAGCGACATTGGTTTTGCTTAGAAGAAGATGGGCCTTAGTTTATCTTTTCGCAATCTATGCCTTAATTCTGTTAGCTTATGTTCCCTGGATACCGACAATGGTTTCTCAGTTATCGACGAGTGTACTAGCTGATTGGATTACTGCACCTAAACTTACTGCTTTTTATTCTTACATTAAATTTTTATTCAATAGATCGAATAAGCTTCTGCTTATTGTTTTGCCTTTATATGGATTTTTGTTCTTGATTAATTTTTATAGATATAGAAAAACCAAGGTAAATCAAATTGCACCTTTAATGGCTTCTCCCACCCTGCTACTCACATTATGGTTAATTGTCCCATTTGCCATTGCGTTTTTTATCTCAATCACATATAAACCCATTCTTCTCAACCGAAACCTTATCATATCACTACCGGCAGCTTATCTTCTTCTAGCTCGTGCCATAACTCAATTGCCTATAAGCCGAACAGGACAGACATTAGTCACCTTTTCAATAACGGGATTCTTTTTATACCACCTTCTCTTTGGATTGAATTACTATTCCCGTCCCTATAAAGAGCAGTTTCGAGAGGCTGTTGGATTTGTTGTGAGCGAAAAACTTCATTATGAAGATTCAGTTGTTATTGGATATGTAATGGATCCAGCTTTGCTCAACTATTATTTCAAGAAAAAAGGTTCTGAACAAAGAGTGGCTGTGATAGCCGGTCAAAAGGAGGATATTTCAATAGTATCTGAATACATCCAAATAGAAAACCCAAACTTTATCTGGTATATATCTGGACATATAGAACCAAGCCCAGAATTTATTGAGTTCTTAGACCAGCACTTCACACGTATCAACCATATGCCTTTCAAAAAAGCAAATGTATGGCTATTTGAGAATTGACCTGCCCCCCAAAAACTAAACCAGAAGTAATGTTAGGTTTAGTACACACAAGAGGAAGAAAAGATGGCAAAATGAATAAGATATTCACCGGAGCAGAATATCACCAAATTGCGGGAAGGCTGATACCTTTTATGAGACAAACATTTTATATGTTATTTGGTTTGCTCCGATGATGGTATTATTCCATTTTCTGGTTCTATGTATTTGAAGTATCTTTTTCTCCAGTAAAATAAAATAACTATAACTCCAACCCATACAATTGATACAGCATATGACAACAGATTACCAACTAGGATTGTCATATATAAATATACGGGAAAAAGAGGAATATAGATAAGCAAAAGAGAATGCCAAGCATATTTCATATTGCGTCGATAGAAAACGATAAACAAAATTGAAATAGCAAGACTGTATATATTTAATAATATGTCGAAAATATAGGATGGAAATAACAGAATAAACCTCAGAAGGATAATAATGATAAATCCTATTTGGGGGAACAAAAAAGGAAGAAGCGGATTCCTCAGAGATACAGGAGACTCATTGTTCTTATTCATATGCCACACTCCTTTCTTTTTAGCAAACCAAATATCCAAGTAACGGCTTCAGAATAATTGATTTCAATATATCAAATTTATTGCCTTTATTCAACTCCCCTATCAAGGTTGATAATCAATCCAAACAGGCTGGCTAAATTATAATCAATTATCCACCGATCCATCTATTAATATGAAAATCCGTTGCTCAGTCTCTTTTCCGAACATAACAAAAAGCCTCCTTTTACCCCACATTCAGGGCAAAGAAAGCTTTAGAACTAATCCTGGCACTTCAAGCGCCCTCGGCAGGAATCGAACCTGCAACCGTCGGATTAGAAGTCCGGTGCTCTATCCATTGAGCTACGAGGGCAAACTATTGAGCTTAAAACCGGCCCTTATTTTCTCAGGAAAGGCCGGATCCCTTTATAAACTCTCGGACCGGAAATGGTCTGTAAGATTTTCCCTGGTGGGTGACCAAGTGTTTCTGCCAATTCCTCAGGAGTCAGAGCATGGTTTCCATTGGAAAGGAATAACCTGAACAACGCTTCAGTAAGTGTAGTTTGATCGGTAATAAACTGCTCTTCCTTCGCGCAGTGGGAAATCAGAGCGTGCTGTAAACCATCTACAGATTGTACTTCCGCAGTTTCAGGATCAACCCAATCGACATCTTCATCTCCTGATAAATCCGCATACAATTCCTGGTGTTCTTCGCAAAGACAGCTTCTCAAGTGCACCCGCCAAGAACGGTCAGTTCCTTTCCACCATTCAAAGTCGATCTGAAACGGCGTTTCAACCGTAGGTTTCAACAAACTCGATAACTTAGGTTTTGACACCACTCCTCTCCTTGCCTCAAATCTACTTTATCTTAGATGCCTTCAGAATCATCAAACCGGAAATGCAAATCTCCTACATGAACAAACCAGGGTCTGGTTTCCAGCAATGACATCAATGGTCCCGGAGGGCAGCGGCGGACTGTATTAACAGACGCATACAGCTCAGTTACATGCACATGTCCCTGCGGGTTCAGTTTGGTTAACTCACGCACTGTATCTACTACTATTTGTTCAAATGGCGGCGGCTCAACCTGATTTTTAATCCATACTTGATCCACTGGATCAACATCCGGGACGACTATCGCCATTCTTTCATTATAATCTGATGAAATTATTTGTTTCAGAGTAGCAAAAACAAGTTCTCCATCAGATCCAGCCAAAATCGTACGCATCCAATCCTTGGTAGATCGGGAACTTTTTGTTTCAACGATCACTTCACCAGGTTCTGGTCCCGGTTTTATAAAAACAATCCCGCCTGGAATCAACCCGTTCTTCTCATACCATTCCTTTAAACCTGAGACATAACGTTCTTTTCGAACTACCCAGCCAGGAAATTTATCACCAGTTTTTCCATCTATCAGGGTAAAGCGGATCCTGGGAGCCTCATAGGCTGTCGGAAATAAGGGAAGAACTCTCTCTGATAGAGGAAGTGTACCTGCCCGCCAATGAGGAAAAATTAAATGAACCTCAACTGCCTCCTCCTCTTCAGGTCGCTCCCCTTTCCAGGGAGTTAACTCATCATCAAGAGATTTTTCCAAATTAATCATATCGTCAGTCAATGACTCTGGATCATAGTCAATAGGCGCATACTGCAACACCAAGGGGGTTTTTTGGACACTCTCCGGTTCCAGGGATTTTAAGTACCAGGCAACAATACCTGCAGGACCCACTTCATCAAAACGAGGATCTTCCTGCAAGGCATGGTCGAGAGAAAATTCGATCAAATTTGGGTTTTCGTCTGTGGGCAAATCCACTTCTTTTACCAGATCAGCGGTCGAAAGCGGACCACCCTGATTAATATCAAGGACTGCTTCCGCCAGGTTCATATGCCCTGCATTTACATCTACCAGCAGTGCCCTCAAGAACCAGCGTCCCGCAATCTGTACAAATTCCTCATTAACTGACAACCCCAACTCTATCTGTTCAATCAGGGTGTCCCTGTAATCAGTGCCTACCACTTCTGGATTCAGGGAATCGGCTTGGGCAGCTTCCGGAGGAATATTCAGAATATGATCTTCAATCCCAGAGGCAAACTCGAGCTGTTCTCCACTTTCAAACTTAACCTGGATCACATTGAATTGACCGATGGCGGGATTTTCCCCTGAACGCAGGCCAACTACTACGCCTTTTTGCCACTCATAAGCCGGGAAAACTAAATTAGCGCCCACATCATATTGATCTTTGGGGTAAAAGATATCATTCCCGTCCAAACGTTTCTTTTCCAGGAGGACTTTTTCCCTGGATATTCTCTGATCAATCAGGATAAGCATGAGTTCTTCGGAAATTTGAGGAGTTTCATTTTCCAGTAGGTATTCATAGAGGAATGAGATATCCTCTTCTTCCAACTCATATTCCTCCCAGTAATTATCTCGGAGGGAAAGTACTGCTGTAACCATAAATCTGCCTTAAACAAATGATTAAACAATGACTTGAAATGATTTTGATTTCAAGCCTGTATATTATACTCTACTCTTTCTGCCAGATAACCAAGGCAAGGGTTAATTCTCTTTAATTTAGAAAATCAAGAAATATCTAGGGATAACTACTTTCCAACCACTCTATTGGGTCAACCTGGATTCCACCCACCCATACTTCCCAGTGAAGGTGCGGACCGCTGGATCTGCCAGTTGATCCTACTCTCCCGACTATATCCCCGGCATCCACCCGATCCCCTTCCTGAACCAAAAACTCGGATTGGTGTGCATAAAGTGTATATACTCCCCATCCGTGGTTAATCATAGTGGTATTGCCATGAATTGGTAAATTACCGGTGTAAACAACTTTTCCGGGTGCCGATGCAAGAATATTCCCCCCAAAAGCACCACAATAATCCAAACCTGTGTGGTAATAAAGGAATCCACTGCCGTTATAGGACCTACGGTTGCCGAAATAAGAAAGCCAGCAAGTGCTAAGTTCTGGAGGAACGGGGCTCAGGAAATCACCAGCCCAGAATTTGTTGGATGTTTTGTCCTCTGCGATATCCATCAATTGCTCAGTTTCCTCATCGGTTAACTTTACACTCACGGTATCCGTGGGCACATTGGCGATTTCTTCATAGGGATAATTACCACTTTTAACCTCTACCATTTGAGTATGGGCAAATGGTGTGCCATCTGGAAGTGTCCCAGACAGTGAGAGGGGTATTAATCCCGGGTTTTCTCTGGCAGGCATCCCCTGCAGTGCCAGGTAATTCACCCCGGTTTCTGAGAAGAAATATAACGGATAGTTACCTAGAGATCCCTGAATAGTTGTGCTTTCTGGTGCCTCTACTTCCAGGACGTAAGTATGTCCCTGGATAAAATTCTGTGGTGAGTAGGATACTTTCTGAATATCTTCCGGTAATGCACCAGGACCTTCGGAATTTGTTCCCCGAACAAACAAAACTTCTCCGGGAATCAGATCCCATTCTCCATCCTGAGCATTTGTGGTTATCAGGTCCCAGGGGTTGAGATTTTCAATCACTGCTAATTCCAGAGAAGATTGTTCGGGTGCTAGAGAGACTCTTTTACCAGCCTTGTCAATTACTTCTTCTTCTCCGATCAGAACTGCAGAAACTCCAACATATAGTTCCATCGGGCTGGTTAACCGGTTTAGTTTAACCAATGTACCCTTTGGAATATCATATCGTCGGCTGATGCTCTGCAAGGATTCTCCATAGGCCACTTTTACTATAGACAGCTCTCCAGAAATTTCTTCCATCCCGGGTATCTCAAGGACAGTGCCAGGAATAATGGAGCTTTCATTTGTCAGGTCGTTAACTTCCAGGAGATCGTTATAG
>JAZFRV010000347.1:0-9168 GCA_036445875.1 Anaerolineales bacterium | reverse complement strand
GCCCACATTAATTTTCGCCGTCCAATTCGATCTGCAAGATAACCGGCTGGAATATGAACCACGGTCATTGTTATCCCGGCTATGCCCAGAATGGCACCAATTGAGATCGGGGATGCCCCCAATTCTTCCAGGTAGAGGGGTTGAAAATACATAAATAGACCTTCACCCAATCCCCGGGTAAACAGACTGATTGCTACATATATAAAATCCCTGGTCATTGTTTAGAACCTCGAATACCCTTGGTGAAGTTGAGGATTTTGTTAAAAACGATCATCTTCTCGAGATCTCGGGTTACAACGTGCCCACTATTTTCCAGCCAGAACATTTCTTTGTCCTCCTCTTTTGTGCCGAGGTTTTGATAGATCAGGGTCATATTTTCCGGGTTAACGCCCAGATCCTTTTTCGAGTGTATTAATAAAGCTGGCGCAGTTACTTTAGGCAAGGATACCTGCATTTCCTTAAGCAGGAGGTTCAGTTGAAGGATAGCTTTTGTGGGATATTTTTCATAAGAGAAATGTTCCTCGACTGCATTCTGGTCTTGCCAATCCGAGTCCCCTTTTGATACGTATGGAATGAAATGGGATAAAATTTGTAGTACCACCAATCTTGGATCAGGGTCAATCCTGTAGGGTGCAGATAGACTGACTATTCCCTGAACGGGTAAGAAGGAAGCGTGATAGAGGGCTAAGGTCCCACCCATAGAAAGACCTATCAGGATGATTTTATCCGTGGTAGATTGCAGAAGATTCCATCCATCAAGAACAGACGCGGACCAATCTTGCCAATGGGAGCGTTTTAAATCAGCCATCTTGGTTCCATGTCCGGAGAGGCGAACCCCCAGAACGGAAAATCCATTTTCTGCCAAATATTCACCTAGGGGACGCATTTCAGTCGGAGCCCCGGTAAATCCGTGAATTAATAGACAACCGGTTGAGTTTCCTGGAAAGTAAAATGGTTCGGCATTTTTGACAATCATGGCGGTATCCAATAAAAGGAATTAACTAATCCTCAAAAAGCAGTTGGGTTAATTTCCGGGGGAGTTGAGTTAATGACATACAACCATCTTCAGTTACCACTACATCATCTTCAATCCGTACTCCACCTCGATTGGGCAGGTAAATTCCGGGTTCAATTGTAAAGACCATCCCCGGCTTTAATATTGTGTCATCATACTGGCTGATATAAGGTTCTTCGTGCGTTTCTCTACCCAATCCGTGTCCAGTCCGGTGAATAAAATATTCACCATACCCAGCATTATCAATTACTTTTCTTGCAGCCAGATCAACAGCACTTGTGGAAATGCCTGGCTTCACTGCTGACCTGCCAGCTGCATTTGCTTTTCGGACAAAATCAGCAATTTGCTCCAATTCAGGATTAACATCTCCCATCGCAAAGGTCCTGGTAATGTCTGAGAAGTAGTGTTCTGTATTTGCTCCCCAGTCAATTAAAACCAGGTCTTCTAACTTTAACACGCGGTTTGAAGGTGTTGCATGAGGATTGGCAGAATTCGGTCCGAAGGAAACAATTGGAAAAAAGGGCAGTTCAGGATCGGATCCAAAATGAAGCAATCTCCCCACTAATTTTGAGGCTATTTCCTTTTCGGTCACACCTGGTTTAATTGATGATAAAGTAGCTGAAAGGGCACACTCCGCGATCCGGGCTGCTTCCCGCATATTCTCAATTTCATGGTCAGCTTTTATCATTCTGAGGGAAGAGATGATAGATCGGGCGGAGACGATTTCCAGGTTTGGACCAGCTTCTTCCAGATACCTGAATTCCAGCAGGCGGAGCCGTCGGGGGATTACACCAACTTCTCCAGCAACTACTCCCGCTTTTGTAAGTGCGGATTTTAACACACTGACCCAGCCAGACTGGTCTTCCGTATAGAAGAAGGGTAAGATCTCGTATTCGATCTCCCTCAATTTTTCCCGTTCCAATTCCGGCAGGAAGATCACTGGAGGTCCTTCGATTGGGAAAATCGCCAGTATGGGTCGTTCCATGAGATGGAAATTGAGTCCAGTGAAATAGGTTAAATCAGGCCCGGGATTTAAGGCGGCAGCTTTGAAGCTGTTTTTGATAAGGGATTCTTTTAGCTGCTGCTGCCTGTAAATAATTGTTGTCTTGGTCATTGAAACTCCCGTTTAATTTGATGACAATATCCCGAGTTGCTAATTTGCGAATAAGCTTATTGTAAATTACAATTATCATAACTTATTTTTGAATCATCCCCAAGGTTCAGTTTGATTAAGGGACAATAAGAACGATAATGCCCCTTTATGGGAGCGTTAAAAGGAGTATTATGGGTTTCCGGGCTGGTGTCAAAGTTCTCCTCAGGAAAATGCTGGCGAGATATGGGTTTGATATTGTACCCAGAATGAATATCTATGATTGGCAGATAAAGCGCTTTCAAATGGAACCTTCAGAGATATACCTTCCAGAAGGCGCACAGTCCTATTTATCTCCAACTAATCCAGTTCTAGAGTCTTATGCGAGACGGTATGCAAATAGTAACTATCCAGTTAACAATGTTTTACTCTGGACAGAGGATCGGGTCAATTCAGAAGATATCCTATCTTTCCGGGGACATAATGCCTATGTTTACCAGGAGGGGTACAATAACCGGAATATATTCGGATATTTACTGGCATATTATTACCTGAAATCAATTGATCACCTGGATTTGCTGGGTAAATTAAAAGAAGACAATGCTTTTGGGGCAATCACTTATACGATAGATGGGAGGACAGTAACGAGGGATTTACTTGACTCAATCCTGGAAATTAGTTTTCTGGATAGACACCTTGATCTTTTCGGGAAAAAGGAATTTAGTGTGTTAGATATTGGCGCAGGATATGGACGCTCTGCTCATCGAATGGTAAAAGCGTTTCCAAACCTGAAGAACTTCGGCTGTACTGATGCGATTGCGGTTTCTTCATTCATCGCTGAATATTACCTGAAGTTCAGGGGAATTGATAATATAGCAAAGATGTTACCACTGGATACTGTAAAAAAAGATATTCATATAAATTCCTTTGACCTAGCGATAAATATTCATAGTTTTTCAGAGTGCACCCTGGCAGCAATTGAGTGGTGGTTGGCACTTTTAAGTGAAAACCGGATTTCCTACTTAATGATTGTACCGAATTCTGGAACTGAATTATTAACTCAGGATAAAGACAGTTTTCGGCACCTTGTTGAAAAATTTGGATATGAATTGTTAGTGATGGAGCCTAAGTATAAAGATCCCATAGTTCAAAAATATGCGCTGAATCCATCTCATTACCATCTATTTAAGCTTCGAGAATAAATAATATATTCTTTGGGAATCAGCCGGTCCGAAAAAAGGTATCGTTGCTGATCCCATGTACCAGGTGCGGAGCGGAAGGGAAGTTCTCTAATCTATCACTATCAGCTGTTGAAATATCAAAAAGTCTCCAGAGGAAGTTGTTATCTGCAGTCTATCTCCCTTAACAGAAAATGAGCTGGATTCAGACAGCAATTTCATGATAGTTTGCTCTTGCTCCATAATTCCTTCAGGATCCAGGCAGGCCATTTCTGTCCATCCCAATCCGCTGATTGTTATCTGATCTCCCTTTAGCTGGTAAGAACCGAAATAATGATTACAGCTGGCTGATCCGCTAATTCCTTCCCCATCAAAAGCAGCCGTCATATTTTTCCCCGGGAGAGGATTTTTGCCGGCATATGTGCTTAACTTCCAGGTTGTATTGGTGAGTGGATCAATCACTTGTTCTGGGAATGTATCGCAGCTGGCAGTGATTACTGCTATGAGAATTGTTAATAAGATAGAGATGTAGAATTTTTTCATAAGACAACTCCATGGTTATTGTTATCCCTATGACGTAAGTATAGGTGTAAAAGTTCCTGAGATGTTATAGTTTATTTAATGACCGCTTGATTTTTGAGTTGACCATATGATCTGATAATGAGTCCAAAGGTGAAGATATTAGCTAAGAACAGATGCTCACTCAATTTCTCAGCCAGGAAGAATACCAGGAATTACTTTCCCTAAGCACTACATAAAACTCTGCGGAGAGAGGGGGATGAATGCCGCGCCTAATTGAAAGGGACAATCTAGGCAATAATCTACAGCAAATAACGATCAAATCAAAAAGGGTAATTCCTCCTCTGGGAAATACCTTTTATTTTTAGATTTCCTTGACATCTCCCTTTCCCTCAACTACAATGTTGAGGGAAAAAAACCAGGGCCTGTAGCGCAGTTGGGAGCGCGCATCAATCGCACTGATGAGGTCGCGGGTTCGAATCCCGCCAGGTCCACTCTGGTTGACGAAGGGGTATTAAACGAGTAGAATATACCAATTCAATTGGGCCCATGGCGCAGTTGGGAGCGCGCCTCAATGGCATTGAGGAGGTCGTGGGTTCGAATCCCACTGGGTCCACAACATTCGGCAGATAAATATATAAATCTGCCCTCATATATTCTCCGGGAGTAGTAAATTATCTGCCAGAGAGGTGGAATCCTCGGCTGAAAATTCCAACAATTGTACCCGCAGAGTACACCCATAATTGAACTCGCCCGGCACGTATCTTTACGTGGATTTGCCACTGAAATTTAGTAAGCGGCAACGGTTCTGCCCGATAAAGCAGCCCCAAGAGGTGGTGCAAAAACATCACAATCAGGGTGGTACCGCGGAGATATTTCCTTCGTCCCTGAAAGGCGGAGGATTTTTTATTTTAATGGTAGTGTGAAGTTTAAAATTCGTATCCTGATCAGGGAGAAGATAATATGGTGAAAGAATACAACCCGGGTGATATTGAATCCAGCTGGCAAAATAAATGGGATGCCGATGGACTGTACCAGGCGGATGCTGATGATGGCAAAAAGAAGTTTTATGCCCTGACTATGCTGCCGTATCCTTCCGGGGATCTCCATATCGGACACTGGTATGCCATGGCGCCCTCGGATGCCAGAGCGCGGTTCAAACGCATGCAGGGATATAATGTCATGTTCCCGATGGGTTTTGATGCCTTTGGTTTGCCGGCGGAAAATGCTGCAATCCAAAGAGGTGTCCATCCTATGAAATGGACCTACCATAATATCGATCGAATGCGGACCCAATTACGAAGTATGGGCACCATGATTGATTGGCGAAGAGAAGCTGTCTCTGCTGATCCAGAATACTACCATTGGACTCAATGGTTTTTTACCCAACTCTATAAAAATGATCTGGCATACCGGAAACAATCCCCGGTGGATTGGTGTCCCCAGTGCAATACCACCCTGGCTAGAGAGCAGGTCCATGGGGATGATCGCCATTGCGAACGCTGTGGAACCCAAGTAATTAAAAAAGATCTGGAGCAGTGGTTCTTTAAGACAACCAATTACGCAGATGAGCTGCTGGATTTCTCCCAGATTGATTGGCCGGATAGAGTAAAAACCCTCCAAACTAATTGGGTCGGTCGTTCCGAAGGTGCAGATGTTAACTTTTCAACCGAGGATGGTGAAAAGTTAACAGTCTTTACGACCCGGCCTGATACGCTGTGGGGAGCAACCTTCATGGTATTGGCACCGGAACATCCCCTGGTTGAGAAAATCACTAACCAGGAGCAGAAAAAAGCTGTAGTGGCTTATCAGAAAAAAGCGGAACAAAAAACGGAAATCCAGAGAGCAACCGTGGAAAAAGAAAAGTCAGGTGTATTTACTGGTGGATATGCAATCAACCCGGTTAATAAAAACAGGATCCCAATCTGGATTGCGGACTATGTCATGATGGGATATGGATACGGTGCGATTATGGCTGTTCCAGCCCATGATGAAAGGGATTTTGAATTTGCTCGGCAGTACGGATTGGAAATCATTCCTGTCATCCAACCGGAAGGACAAAAATTTGATGGCGGAACAATGCCGGAATCCTACCTAGGTCCTGGATTAATGATAAACAGCGCTCAATTTGATGGAACAGAGGTCTCTGAAGGAAAAGGCAGAAAAAATCCCGGGATAGGAAAAGTTATCGATTGGCTAGAAAAAGAAAAGATCGGGCAAGAGGCAATCAGTTATAAGCTGCGCGATTGGTTGATTTCCCGCCAGCGCTATTGGGGCACGCCAATTCCAATGATCTTCTGTGAAGGTTGCGGCTGGAACCCGGTACCAGATCAGGATTTACCCGTATTGTTGCCAGAAGAAGTGGAGTGGCTGCCAACTGGAGAAAGTCCGTTAAAGTTACACCCAACTTGGAAAGATGCCATTTGTCCCAACTGTGGGGAAAAGGCTACCCGGGAGACAGACACCATGGATACATTTATGTGCTCCTCCTGGTATCACTTGCGGTATCTGAGTCCAAAATATAAAGAGGGTCCTTTTGACCAGAATGAATATAACTATTGGATGCCTGTAGATATCTATACCGGAGGTATTGAGCATGCCACCATGCATCTCGTTTACACCAGATTTTTCCATAAAGCTTTGAGGGATATTGGGATTACAGAAGCTGGAGAACCCATGCTGCAGCTGAGAAATCAGGGCATGGTGCTGGGGGAAGATGGCGAAAAGATGTCGAAAAGCCGCGGAAATGTGGTCTCGCCCGATGATCTGGTAGCTGCTTACGGTGCTGATACTGTGCGGGCATACTTGATGTTCTTTGCCCGCTGGGATCTGGGAGGACCCTGGAACAGCCAGGGCATCACTGGAACAGAGCGCTGGCTAAAAAGGACCTGGGCAATGTACGCTCAATCGTCAGGTCCGGGATCTGCTTCTGATGAGCTGATCCGGGATGTTCAGCGTGAAGTTCATACCGCGTTGGATCGGATTGGCAGCGATTATGAACGGTTTGAATTTAACACAATTATCTCTACCTTAATGGAGCTGCTGAATGTACTGATAGACGCCCAGGGAAGAGGAGCCTCAGGATCCAAAGTCTGGCCTGAGATCATGGAAACCTATTTGTTGATGATGGCCCCAGCTGTGCCTCACATAGCTGAGGAGTTGTGGACCAATCTGCTCGGGAAACCGTATTCAATCCACAATCAATCCTGGCCGAAAGCTGATCCGGATATGATGAAAAAAGACCAGATTACACTGATTGTGCAAGTGAATGGGAAATTGCGCGATCGGATTGTGGTCCCAGTGGATATCAACAAGAAAGATGCGGAAAAGATTGCCCTGGCAAGTGAAGGCGCAAAACCTTACCTGGAAGGAAAAAAGGTCCGCAAAGTGATTGTGGTTCCGGGACGTCTGGTAAATATTGTAATTTAGAGAGCTGTCTATTATTCCCGTTGGCCTAGATACCCTTCTGGTGTGGATATTGGGTTTTTTACTTAGATATACACCTGTTTAAAGGTGTATATGAAGGCTGTATTTTCTCAAAAGCGCAGCCTTTTTTTGCGCATAGCCAACATTCTATCTCGGAAATACCATAAATTGCAGACCAGAAGGAGGAGAGTAAATGAGGTATACTACTGGCGGAAGATGATTGGTGGTATTTGCATGGGTGAGTTAAATATTAAAGGAGAATTTTCATGCCTGCTAAGAAAGAAATTGTGATTTCTGAAAAGGCTCCCCGGGCCTTAGGTCCCTATTCTGTCGCTGTAAAAGCGGGAATGTTTGTTTTCACTGCTGGACAATTGGGAATTAATCCTGAAAGTGGAGATTTGGTTCCCGGCGGTATCGAAGCTGAAACCCGTCAGTCCCTAAAAAACCTTTCAATTGTTCTTGAAGCAGCTGGATCATCCTTAAAATCAGTTGTTAAAGTAACGGTTTTTTTACGGGATATGAGTGATTTTGGGGTTATGAACGTAATCTATGGAGAGTTTTTCACAGAAGATTACCCGGCAAGATCTGCTATCCAGGCTGCCCGTTTGCCAAAAGATGGAGCAGTAGAGATTGAAGCCGTTGCGCTTTTGGAATAATATCTCTTATAAACATTCCACAATAAGGATCCAGTCCAAAATACCCTATGACCGGTGAACTCTTGCTCTTGGTTGATGATGAACCCAATATTATTGAACTTGCCCAATTGTATCTGGAACGGGAGGGATATCAGATTATTTCGGCGGCTGATGGGAAAGCCGCCCTCGAAGCAGTAGAACAGCATCACCCGGCTTTGGTCGTCCTGGATGTGATGCTGGCGGAGTTGGATGGTCTGGAAGTGTCCCGCAGACTTCGTCAAAAAGAGCATCCAGTGGCTATCCTGATGTTAACTGCCCGGGATGAGGATATTGATAAAATCCTGGGGTTGGAATTGGGCGCGGATGATTATCTCACTAAACCTATTAATCCCAGGGAACTCGTCGCAAGTGTTAAAGCTGTTTTACGAAGAAGCAGTCTTGACCAGACATCGGCAGAATGTACTCCAATCCAAGTTGGTGCCCTTCGGATCGATCCCCTTCGCCGTGAGGTTTTAATAAATGGCAATGCTATTGATGTCAGGACCCAGGAATTTGATTTGCTGCTCACCCTGGCAAGGCATAACGGCATAGTCTTAAGCCGGGATCAGTTGTTGGATTTGGCCTGGGGCTATGATTATTACGGCAATACCAGAACTGTGGATGTTCATATCGGTCATTTAAGGAAGAAGTTACGGGATTCCTCTGTAGAAATTGAAACATTTACAGGTGTTGGATATAAATTAGTTGTTAAGTAAAATTTGATTTTGCCTTTTATACCAGGATTACCCTATTAAGTCTTTGCGATTTGGAAATGCATTAAGTTTTGATCCATGTTTACATCTCTCCGAGCTCGCCTGTGGTTAACATATGCAATCATTATCCTTCTAATCCTGAGCATTTTGGGATTGGGGATATTTGTGTACCTGATCCGCAATCCAGTTATTGACAGGCGTGCGATTCAAAAATTGGATGTGTCTTTAACTATTATCCGAAGACAGGTGAACAAGGGGAGCCTTTCTCTGAGAGAGTCCCAAGAGTACCTAAATCGCATCAGTGAATCTCTTTCAATTAGATTAATGTTGTTCAGTCCGGAAAGAACATTAATCCTGGATACTGAACCTCAGGAACCAATCATCCAGTGGCCAATTTCGGATCTATCGTCCCCAAAACAAGGTCGAATCAACGACCAGGATGGGGATACTTGGCTCTATTCTTCCTGGTTGTCGGTTGAAAGCACAGTTGGTGTAGGATCGATTTTTGAAGTTGTCATCCCGGTGGTTAAGCACGATGCTTCTACTGTTTCAG
>JAZFRV010000346.1:0-4556 GCA_036445875.1 Anaerolineales bacterium | reverse complement strand
ACATCAATGACATGTAATTCCCAACTCTTACCAACCAGGGTTACCACAGGGGTGCCTGCAGCAAGCAAAGCGGCCAGATTTTGATCATGTTCAGGCTCTGTGTCCTTGCGCCGGGTGGAACCAAAAGCAGCCAATTTTGCGTTCTTAAACTCAATCAGCCGGGCCCGCTCAAAAAAATCAACATCCTTGGGATTTGAACCCGGCCAGCCGCCTTCAATATACTGGACTCCAAATTCATCCAGGCGGCGAGCGATTTTTAATTTGTCATTGACTGAAAGAGAGATCCCTTCACTTTGGGTTCCGTCTCGCAGGGTTGTGTCATAAATGGATATTTTAGTCATAATCATCCTTTTTGTTCTTTTTCAATTTCCCACTGATCAGGGACAGTAAAAATAAATTCTCAGTCTAGATAAATGCAGCTAAAAATTCAGTTGCTGGACTCCATCACTCCGGAATTCTCGTAGGGAATAAAATTCTTACTGGTGTCAATGTGCATGATTGCTTTCGAGTTATGTTGGTTTTCAAAAGAAGTAACCAGATCCTGATAGCTGAGTAAATAACCTAAGGAATCAACTCCCTCCACCAGACATTTTTTATTGAAGGGGTCGATCGAAAATTCGTGTATTGATCCATCAGGCAGGCTCAATTCCTGGGCGGGTAGGTCGATAGTCACCTGGCAGAATGGATCATCCTGCATGATCTCTAATAACTGTTTGTGAACGGAAACGGGGACCACCACTGGCAGCAAACCATTCTTTAAGGCATTATTCCGAAAAATATCTGCAAAAGAGGTGCTGATAATGGCCCGTATGCCCCACTGGACCAACGCCCAGGGAGCATGTTCCCGGGAGGACCCACAGCCAAAATTGTCCCCTGTCAGAAGAATTTCCGCATTCTGATATTGAGGTTTATTTAGAGGAAAATCAGGATTCATATCACCGGATGAATCATATCGCCAGCTGGCAAATAGTCCCTCTGCCAACCCCTTTTTATCAGTGACTTTCAAATATTGAGCCGGGATGATTTGATCCGTGTCAATATCATTATGGGGAAGCTGAATAATCAATGATTTCAAAGTTTGGAATGTTTTCATATGTTTTTTAATATATAAATTATCTAGATCAGGACATTAATGGTCTGGGGTCAGCGATCTTTCCTGCGATGGCTGAGGCCGCCGCGGTGAGAGGGCTGGCTAATAAAGTTCGGCCCTTTTTCCCCTGGCGTCCTTCAAAATTGCGGTTGCTTGTGCTGAGAGCATACTGGCCGGGAGATAGTTGATCACCATTCATCGCCAGACACATGCTGCAGCCGGAATATCTCCACTCTGCCCCAGCAGCCAGGAAGATTTTATCCAAACCCTCTTCTTCAGCTTTACGGCGGACACTTTCTGACCCAGGCACGACCAGCATCTGTACCCCGGGAGCAATTATTTGATCCTTGAGAATAGAGGCAGCAGCTCGAAGATCTGTGATGCGGCCGTTTGTGCAGCTTCCCAGAAAAACCACATCAATTGCTTGTCCGATCAAAGGCTGACCAGGACTGAGGTCCATATATTCGAGGGCTTTTTTTAGAGCAGCCCGTCGGTTAGGATCCGGTTCTGAATCTGGATCCGGGATATTTGATTCAATGGATGTGCCCATATCTGGACTTGTGCCATACGTGACCATGGGTGCTAAATCCGAAACGTCCAGGGATATTTTTTTATCATACTTAGCTCCAGGATCTGAAACCAATTTTTGCCACTGGCTTAGGGCTACGACCCAATCATCACCCTTTGGTGTAGCGGGTTTATCTTTAAGAAATTCAAAAGTGATCTCATCAGGAGCTACCATACCAGCTCGAGCGCCGGCTTCTATGGTCATATTGCAGAGGGTCATCCTCGCTTCCATATCGAGGGCCCGGATTACCTCCCCGGTGTATTCGATCACATATCCGACTCCTCCACCAATACCTATTTCCTTTATCAAGGTCAATATCAAATCTTTCGAAGTCACTCCCTTGGGGAGCTGTCCAGAAAAATCTACCTGCATGGTCCGGGGGCGAGACTGCAGCAAACTCTGGGTGGCCAAGACATGCTCAACTTCACTGGTTCCAATACCAAAAGCAAGCGCACCAAAGGCACCATGCGTTGAGGTGTGGCTGTCACCACAGACTATGGTCAAGCCGGGTTGGGTATACCCTAACTCAGGTCCAATGATGTGAACAATCCCGCGATCGGGATGATCCAGCCCATAGAGAGGGATACCAAATTCCTTGCAGTTGGTTTCTAATTTCTGCAGCTGCTGCCGACCAGACTCATCAATCGAGGTCAATTCCAGGTCTATAGTGGGTGTGGAATGATCCATGGTGGCAAGAGTCCTTTCTGGAGATCGAACAGATAAGCCTTTTTCCCGCAGCCCATTAAATGCCTGGGGGGAGGTCACTTCATGAACAAGGTGAAGATCGATGAACAGGATCGCTGGCGAATCCGTCTCCTGGAGAACAATATGAGACTCCCAGATCTTATCGAAAAGCGTTCTTGTTGATTTCATTTCTGTTTTTTGGAAAAACTTGAAAGATCCCATTTTTTTGGGAAAGTGCGGGTTTTAGGAAAAGTTTCCATGCGGTCTGGAACATGATATTTATCATTGTTCTTCCGCTGAGGTTCCTGTTTTGGGTTCATGGGACCTTGATCTTTACTGGATTCTTGAGGGTCCGAGAATGATTTTGATGATTGATTGGGTGTTTGGTTTGACATTTTCTCCTCCTTAAGGAAAATTTATCTTTTGTGAAATCCTGATATTATGCTGGTTCATTGGGCAGTTCTGCTTGTTTAATTCTGGCGCTTCCTAATTCAGCCTGTTGAATGAATTCACGGGCGTTCAGCAGCTTGTTCAATCCCGAGAGATAGGCTTTTACGCAGGCAACAATGATGTCAGTGTCCGCGCCATAACCCCCAAAGGATCTCGGATGGGTGAGACCACTTTGCGGTGAGGTGCGTTGGGGAATTGAACCATTTTTTGGTTCCAACCGGACGGTGACTTCACCAATAGCATCTATTCCTTCCGTTACTGCATTAATGCTGAACTCCAGCAGGGTATTGGGAACCTGGATGATACCGTCGACAGCTTTATAAGCAGCATCCACAGGACCTGTGCCGACCGATGCCTGAATATGCAGCTCACCATCCTGATCCCGTAAGCGTACGGTGGCGGTTGGCATTCCCATCGTTCCACAGGCGACTTGTAATCCATCCAAACTGAAGATTTCTTCAGCACGGTAAACCCAGTCTTCGACAAGAGCTTCCAGATCGGCATCGGTGATGGTTTTTTTCTTGTCCGCCAGTAATTTAAAGGATTTGAAGATCTCAGCCAGTTCTTCTTTAGATAAACTAAAGCCCAACTCGTCCAAACGAACCTGAAGGGCATGGCGTCCTGAGTGTTTTCCCAAAACTAATCGGGAGCGATTCAACCCAACTGTTTCAGGGAGCATGATCTCGTAGGTATTATTATGTTTGAGCATGCCATCCTGGTGAATACCGGCTTCATGAGCAAAAGCGTTTTCACCAACTATGGCTTTATTGGGTTGAATGGGGATACCCGTATAGTTGGAAACAAGTCGGCTGACCCGGCTGATCTGGGTGGTATCGATCCCGGTCTCAAGTTGATAAACCCCCTGGCGGGTGAAGAGGGCCATGGCAATCTCTTCCAGGGAAGTGTTGCCTGCCCGCTCTCCGATTCCATTCATAGTAACTTCAACCTGACGGGCGCCAGCCTGAATGCCAGCCAGGGTGTTTGCGGAAGCCAAACCGAGATCATCGTGGCAATGCACAGACAGGACTGCTTTTTCAATTCCAGGGGTGTTGGTAACTATTCCAGCAATCAGATCCCTGAATTCTTCTGGTGTGGCGTAACCAACCGTATCTGGGATGTTGAGGGTAGAAGCACCAGCTTTTATGGCTTGTTCTAAAACTTGATAGAGGAATTCAGGATCGGATCGAGCGGCATCTTCTGGTGAAAATTCAACATCCTCACAGAGGGATCGGGCGTAGGTGACCATCTCCCCGACTTGAAAAATCACCTCTTCCGGAGTCATATCAAGTTTGTACTTCATGTGGACAGGCGAGGTAGCTAGAAATGTGTGAATGCAGGGTTTTTCGGCTGGTTTGATAGCCTCCCAAGCAGTATCGATATCTCCTCTTAACGCTCTGGCAAGCCCACAGATGCTGGGAGTTCTACGCTCAGCGCTTTTTGATACTCCAACATCCTTTGCGATTCTTTGCACACCTTGAAAATCGTCCGGGGAGGCAGCGGGAAAACCAGCTTCGATCACGTCAACTCCCAGGCGGGCTAAAGCCCGGGCGATCTCCAATTTCTCAGTAGAAGTCAGAGAAGCTCCCGGGGACTGCTCCCCATCTCTTAATGTCGTATCAAAAAATCTGACATATTGATCATTCATTCGAACTCCTGCAGTTGATAATCATCCATAATTAAGTTGTTTTCTTAGTCACCGGGTTTGACAGACACTGAATCAATGAATGGCATCATGCTTCGCAGCTCCCTGCCCACGACCTCAAG
>JAZFRV010000345.1:0-11896 GCA_036445875.1 Anaerolineales bacterium | reverse complement strand
ATTGAATGGCATTTAAGACCTGGTCCAGAGCGTCTTTATACCTTCCTCGAACAATATAAACCCGGGATAGTAGCCAGTATCCCCCGCTGGGAATGAACCGTGCCTCCTATCTTATTTCCAGTGATAGAGTGACCCGTTTAGCCAGGATTGATTCATCTTCTTCCCCGGCTGTCAATGATGATTGATCTATCAGATCCCAAACTCGGTGGTTAGTCTGTTTTGCAAATTCCTAGTGGGCTTCAAATAAAGTAAATTGTTGTTTTTCGTTCATATCTTGAATAGAATATTCCTTTATTTCGCGTCGGGGTCACTTTCCATCATACCGAAGATATTGCCCTCAGTATCCTTTATGTATGCCATCCACCCCACACCGGGTACCGCCATTTTTGGCCTGATTACCTGGCCTCCATGAGCTTCAACTTTGGTGACAGCCTCGTCAACAGAGGGAACATCGATCGTGTTCTCCACACCCATTTCGGGATCAGTTCTGCGAGCCAGACCACCATCTATCCCCGGTTTATCTTCTGGTCCGGTCATGATTAACCAGTACTCAATAGGGCCATCCCATTTTTCAATAACCCACCCAAAAACTTCTTCATAAAATTTGATTGAGCGCTCCGGATCATCAGCCGGAATTTCAAAATGTACTATGCGGGACATATTTACCTCCAAACAATAAATAAGGTTATAGATTGTTATTCTAGTATAGCAGAAGCAAAACTCAGAAAATATCAGGAATTTGAATGATAAAAACACCTCTTGACATTAACGTTACGTAAAGGTGTACAATGAGATCTATTGAGGTGAAATTTTCATGTACACTATCAAAATAATCGCTGATCTGGCAGGAATAACTACCCGGACTTTACGCTATTATGATCAGCTGGGATTGTTGATTCCTTCCGAAATAGGTGAAAATGGCTACAGGTATTATGATCATAATTGCCTGCTGCGCCTTCAACAGGTCCTGTATTTTCGGGAACTGGATGTCCCGCTAAAGGAAATTCAATATATTTTAAGCCGACCTGATTTTCAACTCTTGCCTGCCTTAGAAAACCACCGGGATGCACTTAAAGATCAAGTAAAACGGATAAATAAATTGCTAGAAACCCTCGGAAAGACCATCAGCAGTTTACAAGGAGAAGGAAATATGTCTGAAAAAGAATTTTTTGAAGGATTTGATGAGACTCAATATGAAGATGAAACCCGTGAGCGCTGGGGAGGGACACCACAGTATGCTGAATCGCAGCGGAAATGGTCTAGCTATTCCAGGGACCAAAAAGAAGAGATCAAAGAAGAAGGTGGGAGAATTTCCATTCGGATGGTTACCGAGAATCCAGAAGCTTCACCAGACGATCCAGATGTACAGGCAGCTGTGGGTGAGTATTATGAGTATCTCAATAAGTATTTTTATAGCTGTGAAGTAGAATTCATGCGAGGTTTGGCAGATATGTGGGTTCAAGATCCAGGTTTTGCCGTTAATTATGAACGCATCCGTGAGGGTGGTGCAGCTTTTGTGAGGAAAGCGGTTCATATTTACTGTGATCGTTTTTTCACAACCGGGAATTAGAAAGATTCCAATCAGAAGAAATAATAAAATAGGATTAGCTAAGACCTTTTTTTAGAATTTACAACTTGATTTTATTCATTATTAAATCCATATTAATATAAACCTATTCCATATTCAAGTCCGAAATGGGTTGGTATAATGTTTCTGCTTCTCCTTGAGAAGCGACTATTAGATATACTGGACAGCATTGTGTGCTTGCTGTATATTCCGGTGCACACTTGGTTTTAAACCCAACGGAGGTTTTTGTGGAGTCTGGAACGAATAATCGTCAGTCACTAATCTATATTCTGCTGTTTATGGGCATTATCATCCTTGTTTTTTACAGCTTCCGGCAGCAGGCTATCACTACCGAGGATATTACTATCGGAGAAGTTTCCCAGGAAATCGTATCTGGCACACTTAAACGAGTGATAGTAAATGAAAATGAGCTGGAGTTGATCTTTCAGGATGGCTCTGAAGGAACATCTCAGAAGGAACCGGATGCAACATTTGTGCAGCAATTACGAGAATTGGGCGTAACAGCTGAAGAGCTCAATCCTGAAAATGTCAATATTGAAATAAAGCCACCCAGTGCCTGGTTTGGCGTGATAAATGTGTTGGGATATGTGCTTCCCTTTATCATGATTGCTGGATTGTTCTGGTTTGTGTTCCGCCAGGCGCGGGGCGGCGGTTCAGCGGCTATGAATTTTGGTCAGTCTAAGGCCAGGAAATTTACGGGAGACAATCCGACAGTTACCTTTGATGACGTGGCTGGTATCCCGGAAGCCAAAGAAGAATTGTTCGAAGTGGTTGAGTTTCTCCAGGAGCCGGAAAAATTCATGGCATTAGGGGCACGGATACCGAAAGGTGTGCTGCTAATGGGAGCTCCGGGAACTGGGAAAACTTTACTTGCTAAAGCAGTTTCGGGTGAAGCGGGTGTGCCGTTTTATTCCATATCCGGTTCTGAATTTGTAGAAATGTTCGTCGGCGTCGGCGCCAGCCGGGTCCGTGATTTGTTTGAAAAAGCAAAAGGTGATTCTCCCTGTATTGTCTTTGTGGATGAGATCGACGCTGTTGGACGCCACAGAGGTGCTGGATTGGGCGGCAGTCACGATGAGCGGGAACAAACCCTAAACCAGATTCTGGTGGAGATGGATGGGTTTGACACCGATACCAATGTGATCATCATTGCAGCCACCAACCGGCCCGATATACTGGATCCGGCGCTGCTGCGCCCTGGCCGATTTGACCGGCGGGTAATCCTGGATCGTCCTGATATGAGAGGTCGCGAAGCTATCCTGGAAGTTCATGCCCGCGGTAAACCATTAGCTCCCGATGTGGATCTAAAAACCATCGCCAAAGGAACCCCTGGGTTTGTGGGAGCGGATTTGGAAAACATGATCAACGAAGCGGCAATTTTGGCTGCCAGAAAAGAAAAGAAAGCCATTGAACAGGAAGATTTCCAGGAATCAATTGAACGGGTCATCGCCGGTCCGGAAAGAAAAAGCCGCTTGATCAGCGATATTGAAAAACAAATCATAGCTTATCATGAAGCCGGCCATGCCATCACTGCCCGCTCTCTACCTGAGGCAGACCATGTGCATAAAATATCGATCATTGCCCGGGGACAGGCTGGTGGATATACCCTGATCCTGCCGGAGACCGATCGTACCCTCGTTTCCCGCAATAAAATCCTGGCTGATATGGTAAGTCTGTTAGGTGGTAGGGCCGCAGAGGAGATCGTTTTCAGCGATATCACTTCCGGCGCCTCCAATGACCTGGAACGTGTCACCAAGCTGGCCCGGGAAATGGTTACCCGTCTGGGGATGAGCTCAGTCTTAGGCCCAATGGTATATGGGAAGAAAGACGAGATGGTTTTCCTGGGTAAAGAGTTTACCGAACAGCGGGATTACTCTGAATCCATTGCTGAACAGATCGATATTGAAGTTAAGGAAATAGTCAGCAAAGCCTATGATCGTGCCCTGGAGATCTTAAAAGAACACCGGGATGTGTTAGAAGCTCTGGCAGAAAAATTACTTGAACAGGAGACCGTTGATGTCAAAGAACTAGATAAGATTTTCCCGATTCCCTCTCCCAAAACCGGTGGTATGCCGGTAAAAAATAGCAAATAGAGATCTAAGTAATAAAAGTTTAGAAGGGACGGGCGACGCTCGTCCCTTTTTTGTTTGAGAAGATCAGGTCCTTTTAAGCGTATGGTCTCTAAACCAAATCCTCGGGTACAATCTATTTATGGATCTATCCACCTGGAAAACTCGCTTAAAAGAACTTCCGTTGGGAGAGATATATCTTTACCAGGAATTAGGTTCTACCAATGAGACTGCAGAGATCCTTATCAGCGAAGGAGCCCCCCCTTTTTCTCTGGTCCTGGCAGACAAACAAACTGCAGGTAAAGGTCGACACGGCAGGTTATGGCAAACTCTCCCCGGAAAAGCTCTAGCATTCAGCTGGATTTTATATCCTGAACCGGGGATAATCACCCCAGAAAAACTGGGGAAGCTTAGTGGATTAGGAGCCCTGGCGGTCGCTGAATCTTTGATTGAATCCTACCAACTAGCAGCAGAGATTAAATGGCCAAATGATGTGCTGGTTGGAGGTAAAAAGGTCTGTGGTGTGCTGGTTGATGTTCATTGGGCCGGGAACCAGTTAAAGGATGCAGTCTTGGGGATCGGAATTAATGTCTCGCGGGGATCTGTGCCAGAGGACAAGGATTTACATTTCCCGGCATCTTCCCTGGAAGAAACTAACGGAAGAGAGATTTCCCGGCTAGAGCTGCTGATCCAGGTGATGAGCTCTCTCCTGAAATGGTATCCTGAGCTGCAATCTGTAGATTTTACAGCTGCCTGGCAAGATAAGCTGGCATATAAAGGCGAGACAGTGACCTTATTCGCGGGTGATAAGATTATTGACCAGGGTACGCTGCAGGGTGTCTCACCGGAAGGATCTTTGATCCTGGATTCGGATTCCGGAGATGTGCGAATGTACCAGACAGGAGAGATCAAATTACGTCCAGTTGACAGATCCTGAAAATAAGCTACACTAGGAAAAAGACCGAGATTTCCGGGGAGAAGATATTATGTCAGTTGACGATATCCGAAACCAATTTGATGATGATTTTGATTTTTCAGAAGAGGAGGTTTGGGGAGACCTAGAACCCAAGCCTGAGTTGTTCGGGATGACTCCCGGACAGCGTTTTGTACTGGCGTTACTGCTGTTTCTCACCGCGATAATTCTCAGCGCGTTCTGTTTGCTTATCGCAGGGAAAGTTTCACTGCCCCTCTGAGGAACGTAACAAACGATTAAAATACCAAAAAACCACCCATTTGGGTGGTTTTTGTGTAATAAAAAAGGAACCTGTTACCTCAAAGGTAACAGGTTCCTCATAATTACTTATTCTTCTTTCTCTTTACCTTCCTCTTCCTCAGTAGCTTCTAAATCCTGATCTGCAAATCTTGCGATAGATACTACCACGTCACCTTCCCGCATTTGCATGATGGCTACACCACGCGCAACCCGGTTGTATTGCGATATGGTATCTGCCTTTGTCCGCATGACGGTCCCTTCGGCGGATATGATCGTGATCTGGTCCTGGTCTGGCAGGACGACCCGGGCGGCAGCAATCTTTCCGATGGTGGGTAGAGCTTTTTTATCGACAGTTAAAACGCCCATTGTAGCTCGACTCCGGCGCGGATATCCGTCAAGGGCGGTCCGTTTCCCGAAGCCTTTTTCAGTAATGACCAGTAAATCTCCCCCTTTCTCAACGATATCCATACCAACAACTTCGTCTTTATCCCGAAGGCGGATACCGATCACACCCATTGCCGGTCGGTTCATAGGTCTAACTTCTTTTTCTTCAAAACGCAAGGCATATCCATTGCGAGTTATCAGCATTAGATGATTTTTACCGCTAGAGAGTCGAACCCAGCCCAACCGGTCATCCTCTTTGAGGTTGATTGCAATTAATCCGGAGGGCCGGACGGAGTCGAACTCTGACAGATCTACCCGTTTAATTAACCCCTTTTGGGTCACCATGGTGCAGTATTTGGATTCCTTAAAATCAGCCACAGGCACGATCGCTGTGATTTTTTCAATGGGATCGATTTCCAACACATTGACGATTGGCAATCCCCGGCTGGTTCGGCTTGCTTCCGGGATGCGGTAGGCTTTGGAAGAATAGACCTTGCCGCGATCCGAGAAGAACAACACGGTATCCAGAGTGCGGGCGGGAATTAATGACATAATCTCATCTTCATCCCGCATACTGTGACCTTTCACTCCAATGCCGCCTCGTTTCTGGGAACGGTAGGTGAGGGCCATTACTCGTTTTATGTATCCCCGTTCTGTGATGCTGATTAGAATCGGCCGGTCAGCCACCAGGTCTTCCTCATCAATCTCCTGCGCTGCATCAGGGGAGATATCTGTTCGGCGTTCATCCCCGAATCTCTTAACCAAATCCGCCAGATCAACTTTGATGATTTTCAGTTGCTTTTTCTGACTTTTCAGTAGCCCTTTCAGATTTTTGATTTTGCTTAACAACTCTTTATGCTCATTTTCAATTTTTTGTCGTTCCAGGGCTGCCAACCGTTTTAATTGCATGTCCAGGATAGC
Source organism: Anaerolineales bacterium (assembly GCA_036445875.1). GTDB lineage: Bacteria > Chloroflexota > Anaerolineae > Anaerolineales > UBA11858 > B10-G9. The sequence goes on along the minus strand of JAZFRV010000345.1, from coordinate 5,721 downwards.
TTGAGCCTGGATTTCAGTCAGCGTAAAACGTTCGATCAAGCTAGCTTTGGCTGTCTCCGTATCTGCTGAATTTCGGATGGTTTTAATCACCTTATCCAGGTTGTTAAGAGCAATTAACAATCCATCCAGGATATGAGCCCGAGCTTGTGCTTTCTCCAGCTCAAATTGAGTGCGGCGCTTGATGACATCCAGGCGGTGGTCAATATACAGCGTTAAAGCTTGTTTTAATGACAGCAAGTGTGGTTCATCATCGATTAAAGCCAGCATCTGGGCGCCAAAGGTTGTTTGCAATGCGGTATATTTATAGAGCTGGAAGAGCACTTTTAGCGGCTGGGCGGTACGTTTTAGTTCGATGACAATGCTCATCCCGTCCCGGTCGGATTCATCCCTGAGATCAGAGATTGATTTAATTTTATCTTCCCGGACCAAACTGGCGATACGTTCAATCAGGGTGGTCTTTTTTAGCTGATAAGGAATTTCTGTGATAATGATCCTGAAGCGTCCCCCCTGATCCATTTCCTCAATATGCGCCTTGCCGCGGAGGATGATCCTTCCCCTGCCGGTCACATAAGCCTGGCGGATTCCTTCATCCCCAATAATGGTGCCCCCGGTGGGGAAATCAGGTCCTGGGATAAATTGGATCAGATCCTCAATAGTTACTTTGTCAATTTTGGTGTAGTTGTCAATCAGGTGATTGATGCCCGCAACCAGTTCATTCAGGTTGTGCGGGGGGATATTGGTTGCCATGCCTACTGCGATGCCGGAGGCACCGTTTAACAGCAGATTGGGCAGTCGGGCAGGCAGCACATCAGGTTCTCTGAGAGATCCATCGAAGTTGTTAACAAAGTCCACTGTATTTTTGTCAATATCTGCCAGCATTTCCTCGGAAATGGAACTCATGCGGGCTTCGGTGTATCGCATGGCTGCCGGGAAATCTCCATCAATGGATCCAAAGTTTCCCTGTCCATCCACCAGGGGATAACGCATGGAGAATGACTGTGCCATTCTCACCATGGAGTCGTAGACCGCACTGTCACCGTGGGGATGGTATTTGCCGAGCACTTCACCGACGATACGGGCTGATTTTTTATAGGAACTGGTGGAACGGATGCCCATATCGTGCATTGCATACAGAATCCGGCGGTGAACTGGCTTCAGTCCATCCCGGGCATCTGGAAGCGCTCTGGCAACGATTACGCTCATGGCATAATCGAGGTAAGAGGAGCGCATTTCCTGATCAATACTGATCGGTTGTACGGCACCTATTTCCATAAAACGATCCTTCTTTTTTTTCTACATATTAATGAAAACGTGCGCTGAAGTAAGGAAGCACACTTGCTTTAATTATACCACTCTGCCCTCTAGAAACTCAGCTTATGGATGTGATGGAAGGTGCAAAAAAGAGCCTGTTTTCTTATCTCGGGAAACCAAAAAACCCCGGTTTCCCGGGGTCATCTATTGTTCAAATTGGCAGTGTTGATCAGTTTTCAGCCAGGTACTCTTGGATGGCTTTGGCAGCTACTCGACCCGCTCCCATAGCTTTAATGACCGTAGCTGAACCGGTGACAATATCACCTCCAGCAAAGACTCCTTTTTTGGAGGTTTCCCCGGTTTCGTCCTCAACCAGGAAGGTGCCCCAGTCGCTGGTTTTTATATCAGGGGTGGTCTCAGCGATAAACTTGCGAGGCATTGTACCCAGGGCAACTATCACGGTATCTGCTTCGACCAGGTGTTCGGATCCTTTGATAGCAATAGGTCTTCTTCTACCTGAATCATCCGGTTCGCCCAATTCCATCTTCACACATTCGACTTCTTTTACATGATTGTTCTCGTCCCCGATAAATCGAATCGGGGATGTAAGCAGATTGAAGATAATCCCTTCTTCTTCTGCATGATGGATTTCTTCCTCTCGGGCAGGCATTTGATCTCTTCCCCGGCGGTAGATGATACTGACCTCAGTTTCATTACCACCAACTCGCTTGGCAGCTCTGGCTGAATCCATGGCAACATTTCCGGCGCCGATCACTGCCACTTTTTTACCTACTTTGATGGGTGTTGAATATTCCTCTCGGTATGCCTTCATGAGATTGACCCGGGTCAGGAATTCGTTCGCAGCAGAGATTCCATTTAAGTTTTCTCCGGGCAGATTTAAGAACATTGGCAGCCCGGCTCCTGTGCCAATAAAAACTGCATCAAATCCATCTTCATCCATTAACTGATCAATGGTTCGAGTCTTTCCGATCAGCATATTCAGTTTTATTTCAGCTCCGAGCTGTTTGATCGTATCAATTTCTGCAGCCACAATGCTTTTTGGGAGGCGGAATTCTGGAATGCCATATACCAGTACACCACCCAATTCGTGCAACGCTTCAAAGATGGTTACTTTGTGACCAGCCTGCAGCAGCTCATAAGAGACTGTGATTCCAGCCGGACCTGAGCCAATCACGGCAACTTTTTTCCCAGTCGTTGGAGCAATTTTGGGCAATCTAACTGCGCCCTGTTCCCGTTCATAATCTGCCACAAATCGTTCCAGTCGGCCGATTGCTACCGGTTCATCAATCTTAGCAACCACACATACCTGCTCACACTGCTCTTCCTGGGGGCAGACACGCCCACATACTGCTGGCAGTAAATTGGTTTCTTTAATTTTGTGAGCTGCCCCAATGAAGTCGCCTTCGGTGACCAGATGGATAAATCCCGTGATATCTACTGCGACCGGACAGCCATCCATACAGGGTTGTTTGGGGCATTGCAGGCAACGTTGAGCTTCTTTTTGTGCCAGGGTTGCATCAAAACCCAGAGACACTTCTTCGAAATCTTGAATGCGGTCCTTTGGCTTCCGGATTGGCATTTCCTGGCGGGGAATGCGATCTGGTTTTTTACGAGCAGGCCGTGTTCGTTTTTCTTCGGCCATTAGGCTCTCTCCTGTTCAGCTTCAGCTATGATTTTATCCATTTGACAAGCTTGTTCTTTATCGTAATATTGGTGTTTGGCAATTTGTTCATCAAAATCGACTAGATGAGCGTCAAATTCCGGACCTTCAACACAGGCAAATTTTACTTCATTGCCCACTGTCACTCGGCATCCCCCGCACATCCCGGTTCCATCGATCATTATGGCATTCAGGCTGGCGATGGTTTCTATACTGTGGGGACGGGTAACTTCCGCAACTGCTCTCATCATCATAATTGGTCCGATTGCTACCACTAAGTCGATTTTTGTTTTGTCATCAATCAAGCCCTGCAGAACTGTTGATCCAAATCCTTTTATCCCATAACTGCCGTCATCAGTTGTGATAATTAACTGATCGCTGATTTCCTTAAGTTCTTCTTCGAGGATGACCAATTCTTTATTTCTGGCACCGTTGATTGTGATAACTTTATTCCCAGCTTCTTTTAGCCCTTTTACTATCGGGTAAAGAACCGCTGTGCCCACACCACCACCAACACACACCACGGTACCGTATTTTTCCATGTCAGTAGGTCGACCAAGGGGACCAAGCACATCCAGAAATCCCTCTCCAACCTCATAACAGACCAGGCAAGTTGTGCTGAATCCGGCTTTTTGAATGATCAGATCAATCGTCCCTTTCTCCGGGTCTGAATCAACGATTGTTAATGGTACTCGTTCGCTGGTTTCCTCAGCCCGGATTACAACAAATTGCCCTGGTTTTCTGGATTTGGCAACTTCCGGGGCTTCAACAGAAAAGCGGGTGATATTGGGAGCTAGAATCTTTTTTGAAACGATCTTATACATAATTTTCACTCCTAAGAATCGGTTTAATATCCGATTGTTATCCTTTGTGGTATCTAAATTATATCTTTAATAGATATCTGTAAGTCATTATTTTTACTGTTACTTGTCATAAGTTCACCGTCAGTAAATTTGCCCTCTGGAACTACTAGAAGAACTTCTTGAGGTAAGGCTTGAACCCAATTCCCTTCCCCTTTTTTGCTGTTATCAAAGTGGAGTTATTTCAGATATCAGCATAAGCAGGGATTCAATTACCCCCAGAGGAACATTCAGATCATGATTGATGGAGTTCAGGATAAGGCCAATCAACACAGAGAAATCTCTCCAGGAAAGTTTGATATATTCCGCAGGAGCTACTACTCCAGCCCTGGGATATTCTGGCAGGATTTTCGCTACTTGTTATCCCACCGAAACCAACTTAAGAGAGCCAGTCAGGAAGAACCAATCTTACCCGCTTTCAGGGAACGCTTGATGATAGCGGTTGCAGAAGAAATCAGTACAGGTATTGTAGGATGTTTCATATTCAGCGGGTATATCAAGCCGGTCTCTCAAAAAAGGAGATAGACAGATAACTGTCGGTTGTTATCCCTGAAGATATAGCGCTGGAAGAAAAAAAAGCTGTATGTTATGCACAACACTGGGTTGAAAACGACTGTCAACCCGATGAAGAATATGAAAATCAGATCCGGGATCCTTATGGGGAGGAAGGATTTGACTCAATTCAAATGATCTTAAGAATGATCCAAATGGGAAATTTTTTGGGAATACCTGGGATTATTTTCTTTTCCGGATATCCTTTGGCTGTTGGGGGACCTGAACCCTGTCTCAGCTGGATATCCTCTGAAAGATCTGGAACGGAAAATCGCCTCTAGCCAGATTAACGATTTTAGTTGAAATTTTTATTTTCTGAGGGGCTGATGCTCCTAAGTATCCCGATTCAACTCGTGGTATGATAAGTTCTTAGGAAGGTATTTCTGACCACACGGTCAAGCTTGCCCCAATCCCTCTCAGATGAGTAATGATAGGGTTTTTTGGCGTAAAGTAGATCTTGTGAGGAGAAAACTTCCCGGACTACCTGATTTGAATATATTATTGTTGATCGCAGAAAGGATATTATGCAAGAAACCCTAGAAAGATTAAAATCAATCTTAGCGGAAGTGTCTGATTTAAACAACGCCACAGCCTTATTGAGCTGGGATCAACAGACTTACATGCCGCCAGGAGGGGTAATTGCCCGCGGAAATCAGATCGGAACCCTGAGCAGTCTGGGTCATTCAATATTTATTTCAGAGGAAGTTGGGAAATTACTAGAGGATCTAAAAACATATGCTGAATCTCTTGATCCAGAGTCCAATGAGGCTTGTTTAATCGAGGTTACCTCACGAGATTATCAGAAACAAACCAAAGTTCCCAGTGATTTTGTTGCCGAATTCTCCCGGATTACCGTTGTTGCTCACGGTGCCTGGGAAGAAGCTAGAAAAAACGATGACTTCTCTCATTTTCAACCCCATTTGGAAAAGATTGTGGAGATGAAACGACAGTATGCTGATTTTTTTGCTCCTTATGATCACGTCTACGATCCACTGCTGGATGATTTTGAACCTAGCATGAAAACCGCACAAGTCCAGGAAATTTTCACAGCCCTACGCCCCAAACAAGTAGAATTGATTAAAGCGATCAGTGAAAAACCAGAAGTGGATAATAGTTTTCTCCACCAACCATTTGATGAGCAGAAACAATGGGACTTTGGGGAACGGGTCATTACAAAATATGGTTATGACTGGAACAGGGGCCGGCAGGATAAAGCTGCTCACCCTTTTACCACTAATTTTAGTGTTGGGGATGTCCGGATTACCACCTGGGTGGATTCCAACTTCTTAAATCCAGCCTTATTTAGTACCCTGCACGAAGGAGGGCATGCGATTTATGAACAGGGTGTATCACAGGATTTGGAACGGACTCCCTTGG